>CAYWNE010000001.1:0-48941 GCA_964459555.1 uncultured Burkholderiaceae bacterium
TTTTAGCAATTTCCAGGAACGGGATCATACTTGCCGCGCGAATAGCCTGGATTGCTTGCTGTGATTTTCTTCCGCTTCAGGGAGTGCGATCAAAGCTCTTCGAGTGCAATCAACTCTTGTATTGTTTGGCGGCGGCGAATCAAACGCAATCCATCATCTTGCAAAAGGACTTCAGGTATCAAAGGGCGTGAGTTGTAGTTGGAAGACATACTAGCGCCGTAGGCCCCAGCATCGTGGAATACGAATAAGTCACCGATCTCGCACGATGGCAAAGCCTGATGCGTGACCACGCCACCTTCTTCTTGTGTGAAGACGTCACCCGATTCGCACAGTGGACCTGCGACCACGGTCGGCTGTGTCTCACCGCCGCGCAGTTCGCCATCGGGAGTGTGGGCGGTGATACGGTGAAAGCTGCCGTACATCGATGGGCGTACCAAATCATTGAAGCCAGCATCAACGAAGGTAAAGAAATTACTGCCGACTTGTTTTTGTGCGCGTAGCTCTGAGATTAAGATGCCAGACTCGGCAACAAGGAAACGACCCGGTTCAATTTCCATGCTTATCGAATGGCCAAGATGCGCCTCGATTTTTTCACGCGCCACTTGCCAGATACTGAAGTAATGTTCGGTATCGACGATCGCTTCACCATCTTGGTAAGGGATCGACAGACCGCCACCAATCGAGATCGCTTCGATATCGAAGGGGCACTTCATCACCTGTTCCAACATCGCGTCGCAGACACTTTGCAAGTGATCGTAGTCGACGCCCGAACCGATATGCATATGTAAGCCAATCAATTTGAGATCATAGCGACGGATGATGTCATAAGCTTGTTGCAGCTCTTCGTGCCAAATACCATGTTTGCTTTGTTCGCCACCAGTATTGGTCTTACGGCTGTGTCCATGACCAAAGCCGGGGTTGATGCGTATCCACACGGGATGACTCGGATGAGCTTGACCGAGCTGTTCTAACATTTGTGGCGAACCACAATTGACGGGAATACCGAGCTCTACCACGCGTTTCAAGGCGGCACGATCCAGCAAGTCTGCGGTGAACACAATCGGCGCATGTTTGCTTGGTGTGGCAGGATCAAATCCTGCGACCAGCGCCCGCTCCACTTCGCCCAAGGAAACCGAATCAACCAACACGCCTTGCTCACGCATCAAACGGAGAATGTGAATATTGCTGCAGGACTTTTGTGCAAAGCGAATCACATCAAATTGCTTCAACTGCGCGATTTGCTGACGAATGTAATTGGCGTCATAGGCCCAGCAGGGCGTACCGAATTGTTCAGCGATGTTGGCGATATGGGCTGCGGTAAAAGAAGGTTTCATGATGCGTAATATAAAAATGCTCAATGGCGATTTGGCGTCAAAATGCAAGCATACGACGTGCTTGGAAGATCATACTGTAGCGCGTACAATGGCATGAAACCATAGGGAATTAATGGTAAAAATCGATTTCGGCTTTGAAAACTCTGGAAAATCCGGTGCTTTGCTTATGAATCAAAAACTCGACCAATTTGACCAAAAAATCCTGCAATTATTGCAAGAAGATGCACGCATGTCGCACGCTGAGATTGGTCGCCAAGTGCATTTGAGCCAACCCGCCGTATCGGAACGCATTAAGCGCCTCGAAGGCAGCAATATCATTCGAGGTTATAAAGCAGACATCAATCCTAAGGCGCTGGGCTATGACATTACGGCGATGATTCGCGTCTCGACGCAGCAAGGTCGACCTTATGCGCAATATGTCGCAAGCTGTCCAGAGATTGTCGATTGCTACACGGTGACGGGGGAAGATGGCGCCGTGATGCGTGTGTTGGCGACGGACGTCGAACATCTACAGCGCATTATCAACGAACTCAACGCCTTTGGTTCGACCTCGACAGCAATTGTGCTGACCACGCATGTGTCCGGTAAATCGATTGCCATTCCACAAACCGAATAAGCATAGCGCGAGCCCCATGGTCTTTAGTAGTGTCACTTTTCTGTTCTATTTTCTGCCGCTGTTTCTGCTGCTGTACGGTTTGCTGCCGTGGCGCAATGTGATTTTGCTGATGGCGAGTTTGATTTTCTACAGCTGGGGTGAACCACAAAATGTGCCGCTGCTGTTAGTTTGTATCGTCGTAAACTATGGCTTTGGTCTGTGGATCGGGCATGCGCAAGATCGTCAAGCAGCGAAACCTGACAGCGTGCCTGTGATGCAAAACGATGTTAACACGCGCTTGGTATTTGCCTTAGCCATCGGTTTCAATTTGGCTGGGCTGCTGTATTACAAATACGCGAATTTCGCCCTGAGTAATTGGCAAGCCTTGCGTGCTTGGTGGCGTGCTGGTGAGGTCTCAGAAACAAACACGGCGATTGCTTTGCCACTTGGGATTTCTTTCTTCACTTTTCACGCGATTTCCTATTTGGTCGACGTCTATCGTCGTAAGACCAAGCCTGAGCGCGGCTTCCTCGCACTCTTCACCTACATCATCATGTTTCCGCAACTGGTGGCAGGACCCATCGTGCGTTTTTCAACGGTGGCGCGACAGCTGCATCACCGTCGCTGGAGTTGGTGGCGTACGGAAATGGGCGCGCGTTTTTTCTGTCTTGGCCTCGCGCAAAAGATACTGATTGCGAATACCGTTGCCTCGGTGGCTGATCGTTTGTTTGCTTTACCTAGTGATCAGCTCTCGGTGTCTTTGGCGTGGCTGGCAGCGTTCTCGTACAGCTTACAAATCTATTTCGATTTTGCTGGCTATTCGTTGATGGCGATAGGCCTCGGCTTGATTTGTGGTTTTAGTTTTCCACGTAATTTTAATTTGCCTTACATCGCACAGTCGATCACGGAGTTCTGGCGGCGTTGGCATATGAGTTTGTCGCGTTGGTTCCGTGATTACGTTTACATTCCGCTCGGAGGTAATCGACATGGCAACGCCCGCACGCTATTCAATTTGTTCTTGGTTTTCGTCTTATGTGGGCTCTGGCATGGAGCAAATTGGACCTTCGTTGCCTGGGGCGTCTTACATGGTAGTTTCTTAGTCTTAGAGCGTTTGGGTTGGGGGCAGATCTTAGCTAAGTTGCCGCGCCTTGTGCGGCACAGCTACACCTTGATGGTCGTGCTGCTGGCTTGGGTATTATTCCGTGCGAATGACTTCGCGCAGGCCGCGCATGTCATCAAGTCTATGTTCGGCTACTCCGAAGTGCATCTCGCTTTGCCTGTGATGGCTTATATTTCAAACACATTGATACTCACCGTTATTTTCGCGGTGTTGTTCGCAAGCGGATGGTCGATGCGCATTGCTAACAAAATTCGCCGAGCGAACCCAATGGGTATGTTGCTACTAGACCGTGCGTGGATGCTCGTGCTCTTGCTGGGGTGCGGTATCAGTTTGGCGAGCGGCGCCTACAATCCCTTTATTTACTTTCGTTTTTAAGGAGACGTATGTCGAATCGAGCTCCTTATTCGCAATCGAAGAATTGGCTACGCGGCATATTTTTGTGGGCCTGTTTTGTGCTGATCAGCGTGCCAATGTTTGTTCACCTCTTGAGGTTAGAAACACCCAAAACAGATCTAGAAAACCGAAGTTTGGCGGAGTATCCAGGAAAACCAAAAACACCCGAAGATTGGTTCCAGTTTACAGCGAGATTTGATCGCTATCTTGATGATCACTTTGGTTTACGTCAGACCTTGGTGCAGTGGAATCAAGCATGGCGTTATCAGTTCTTGCATGATGCCGTGTCGCCTCAAATCACCTTGGGTAGTGAGGATTACCTATTCTTTAATGCACACGAAGCGAAACACCCAATGCGGATGTTGTCCTTTATTTGCGGACGGAGTATCAATGACACACAGGTCGATGAACTCGCACAGCAAGTCACCGATTTTGCACGTTTTGCTAAGGCCAGCAATGCCAATACAACGATCGCTTTTGTGCCAAGTAAGCCAGCGGTCTACAGTGAGTATTTACCGTCTTGGTGGCAACAGGAGTGCGCCCAGTTTCAGCCGACACTGTCGCGCATGATGACTAAGCTTGAACAAGGCGCAACGCAAGTTCCGGTGCTTTACCCCTTAGCGCAAATGATGGAATTCAAACGTCGCGATCAGCTCTATCCACACTATGATTTTCACTGGCAAGGGAAAGGCGCTCAAGCGTATGCACAGATCCTTGCTGAACAGATATGGGGGCAAAAGCCCAGCGCTACACTGGTGTTTCGAAATGAGCTAAGCGAATCCGATATGCAGCGTTTCATGCCCGGTGTCGATCTACGACAAAATTTGCAAAAACCGGATTGGCAAAAGAATGCTTGGTCTTATTGTGAAGGTGCTGCGTGCTTCCCAGAGATGAGTAGTGCCGCGATTCTCGGTGACGTCACACGTTTTAAAGTCAAAGCCGAGCCTCAACAAAACACGCAAACCAAAAAGCGTTTGCTATTGATCACAGACTCTTTTGGGCATGGTGTGGCCCCCTATTTTGCACCTTACTTTGATGAGGTCTGGCATGTTTCCAGTAACAATATGGGGGCTTTAAATCCACAGCAATTAGACCAGTTGAAGCAAGACTTTGAACGGTATGCCCCAACTCGTACGCTCTACCTCTTTCACGATTTTGCCTTGAGTTGTTTCAGCCAGACCATGAAATACTGTCCGCTGGAACTACCACCGGTACTTCGTGAAATTCACCCGTCGGTAAATGTGCCGCAGAGATAAATTGAGAAACACAGAGTGATATCACTTGCGCCCTTGAACAGCACGGACGTAAGATGCTAGCGATATGTTCTTGTGTTTATGAAAGAGTAACGATTTAGCTATGCCGACTACGATTCCCAATCAAAAAGAAACTGTTATTCCTTTTCCCTATAGCGGCGATTATCGCGTCGATGTCTTACTGGATTCCTTGACAGCGCGTTGGAATGTGAAGGAAAAGCCTGGTACATCGACCACGGTCACTTTCAGTTTCATGAGCCAAGCTCCGAGTTATGCTGACGAAGAAGATCAGACTGGGTTTCAAGTCTTTAATGAAACACAAAAGGTCGCGACCAGGCAAATCCTTGAACAGATTTCGCAGCAGATTGGTATTGACTTTGTCGAGGTGAATGACACCGCGACAAATTTTGGACAGCTACGTTTTGGTAATAATTCCCAGGGAAAAGTCAGTGCTGGTTATGCGTATCAACCAGGTCTTTCAGATACGGCTGGAGATCTATATATCAATGCCGATAGCGCGACGGCGATGAACAATCTGGTACCAGGAAGTTTTAGCTGGTCAACCCTCGTCCATGAAATTGGGCATACCTTGGGACTAAAACATCCGGGCAATTACAATGCGGGCGAAACGTCAACACCGGTCGTGGAAAATTTGTTGGCGAGCACCGAAGACAGTGTGCGTAATACGATCATGTCTTATGTTGAAGTCCCACAAGGGCAAGAGCGAGTCTTCTTCGGAAAATATGACATGCTGGCCCTACGTTTTCTGTACGGCGGACGAAGCTATCACGCCAATGACGACGTATATCGATTTATAGATGCCGACGGTAACAAGCTGATACTCATCAATGATAGTGGTGGAATTGACACGATCGATGTCTCGGGGATCACGCAAGGTAAGGTGACTTCGATTGATGTCAAGACAGGTGCGATCTTGCGTCAAGAGGGCGTCAATATTAGTTTGGTGGCTGGTACCGATTCCTCGATCGGTTGGGTGGGCGGATTTTCAAGCAATGGCGGCACATCGACATCGGGACGAGCGGATCAGAACATCTCGATCGACTACGCTAGCCTCATCGAGAATGTCATTGGATCTCGCTACGACGACATTATCGTTGGCAATCAACTCGATAACCGAATTGAAGGTGGCCTCGGCGCCGATACGATCGATGGTGGGCTTGGGACTGACACCACTGTTTTCGCAGGAGATCGAAATGACTATTCGCTGATGGGCTTAAGTATTAGTTCGCGTTTAGATATGTCGATCAAGAACAACAAGATTGTGAGCGATCGCGATGTAACGATAGGAGTTGAGCGTTATGAATTCCGCGATATGCGAATCGATTTAACGGTCGGTGACACGGCACGCGCGGTCGGAGCGACCGCGGTCAAAAATATCGCGGAACTCTACGTCGCTTACTTTAATCGTATACCAGATTCAGAAGGTATGAATTATTGGCTCCAGCAATTTAAGAGCGGTGTGAGTATAGACACCATAGGAAAGTCCATTTACGCAGCGGCCATTAGTCCGACGTTCAGTGCTTTGACTGGCTATAGCTCAAGTATGTCGAACGTCGATTTCATTCGGACGATCTATAAAAATGTACTTGGACGCAATGAGGTCGATCAGGGCGGTTTAGATTATTGGAATTCTGCCTTAAGCAAACCAGAAGGAAGTGTCGGTGCTGAAACGCGCGGAACGTTGATTAACACGATACTAAATGCAGCGCATGGATTTAAGAATGATGCTACCTATGGTTGGGTTGCGAATCTGCTCGATAATAAGTTCACAGTTGCAAATTATTTCGCGATTGAGCAGGGTATTAGCTATTTAACGCCAGAGGAAAATTATCAGCGCGGTGTCGCTATTGCCGCTGCTGTGACGCCAATTGACACCAAAGCGGCAATTAGTTTGATTGGCGTTACAGATCTAGGTTTCACAACTTAGTGTTTGTCGCTAACTTCCTCTATCCTCAGACTGTCCTGTCCGTCCCTTGTCCGCCGTTAATGGCGGACGCTCATTTTCCTTCATAGTCTGTGTTTGATTCTTTCTAAGCGTTTAAAAATCAATGACTTAGTAACGCACTTCCCGCTGGCACACTTCCTGCTAAATGCCTGTTATTCGTCGTAACAGTTTAGGAAGCATGATGATTAGAGACACTTCGGGGCAAGATCAAGTAATCGCTCAAGCGCCAGTATGGCGTCGCAAGCGAGTTGTTTTCGGTATTGTGTTGGGCGCAGCATTTGTTCTCACTTTATCTTTCTTAGTGGCTGGACTGAGCAAGAGCAGCAAGTCGATTAACGCATCCCGCATTAAAATTGCTCAAGTCACACGAGGAACTTTGGTACGCGATGTGGCCGTCAACGGTCGCCTCGTTGCTGCCATTAGTCCTACTTTATATTCCACCGCACCGAGCACCGTGACTTTGAAAGTGAAGGCCGGTGATTTAGTGAAGAAAGGTGATGTTGTCGCCGAACTAGAATCGCCAGATCTCACTAATCTTCTCAAACGTGAGCAAGCCAACTATGACCAGCTTGAAGCGGAAGTGGCACGCCAAAGAATTTTGGCTCGCAAACAAAAACTGATCGCGCAGCGCGATGCTGATCAAGCGGAAATCGAACGTATCACCGCAGCGCGTACTTTTGAGCGTTTCGAAAAAGCCGGCCCTTCCGGCGTCATCTCAAAGATCGATTATGCCAAAGCCCAAGATGCACTAAAGACTGCTGAAATCCGCGCCAAACATGCGGCGGCGGCCACTCAGCTCGAAGGCGAAGATGTGGATCTCAATCTCAAAACCAAGGTCGCGCAACTCGAGCAGCAACGGCTCGCGCGTGATGATGCCAAGCGCAAAGTCGATGAGCTGAGACTGCGCGCACCCGTCGATGGGATGGTCGGAACTTTGGCGGTCGCGAATCGTAGTGTGGTCGCTGCAAATACCGCCTTGATGACGCTGGTCGATTTGTCGCAGTTAGAAGTCGAACTGGAAATCCCTGAGTCTTTCGCTGCCGACCTTGGTATTGGCATGACAGCAGATATCACGATCAATGGAACGCAGACCAAAGGTAAGCTGTCGGCGATCTCCCCAGAAGTCGTGAAGAATCAAGTGCTTGCGCGTGTGCGTTTTGACGGCGCGCAACCGACGGGTTTGCGGCAGAGTCAGCGCGTTTCTGCGCGTCTGTTGATTGAGGAAAAACCGAATGTCTTGATGTTGGCGCGTGGCCCGTTTGTCGAAAGTGAAGGCGGACGCTTTGTGTATCTCGTCGAGAACAATATCGCCACACGTCGTCCCTTCAAATTAGGTGCGACCAGTATTTCCTCGGTCGAAGTCGTCGACGGTTTGAAAGAAGGCGACAAAGTCGTCATCGCCGGCACAGATCAGTTTGAGAATGCAGAAAAAATCTCTTTGAATAACTAAGTGAAACTAACGCTTATCGCGTGAAAGGAATTCCCATGTTGCACATGAAAAATCTCAGTAAAGTGTACCGTACCCACATGATCGAAACCCATGCTCTGCGTGGCTTCGAGATCCACGTGAAGCAAGGCGAGTTTGTGACGGTGACTGGCCCCTCTGGCTCTGGTAAGACGACCTTCCTCAATATTGCAGGATTGCTCGAAGATTTTACTGGTGGTGAATACATACTCGATGGCGTCAATGTAACTGGCATGAGTGATAGTGCGCGAACCAAGATGCGTAATGAAAAGCTGGGCTTTATTTTTCAAGGTTTTAATTTGATCCCTGACCTGAATCTCTTTGACAATGTCGACGTGCCCTTACGCTATCGTGGCCTGCCAGCCAAAGAACGCAAAGAGCGAATTGAAGAGGCCTTAGCACAAGTAGGCTTGTCATCACGGATGAAGCATTATCCGGCTGAGCTTTCCGGCGGTCAGCAGCAAAGGGTGGCGATTGCACGCGCCTTGGCGGGTTCGCCAAAATTGCTGTTAGCCGACGAACCTACCGGCAATTTGGATACACAGATGGCACGCAGTGTGATGGAGCTGCTCGAGGAAATCAATGCACGCGGCACCACGATTTTGATGGTGACGCATGATCCAGAATTGGCGCTGCGTTCGCAACGCAATGTGCACATCATTGATGGACAGGTTTCTGACCTTGTTCGCAAAGTGCCAACACTAGTTGTGTCAGGCAGCACTGAATTACAAAGTGCTTAAGCGAGGAACGGCCATGCTTCAATATTATTTTTTACTTGGCGTGAAGAGCCTACGCCGTAATCCTGCGCTGACAGCTTTGATGGTGCTGATCTTAGCAATTGGCGTGGCGGCCAGCGTTTCGACGCTGACGATTTTGCATGTCATGTCGGGCGACCCCATCCCACAAAAGAGCGATCGTTTGTTCGCAACGATCATTGATCCGGGTCAGAAAGAAGGCTATATCCCTGGTCAAAGCTATGTCGACCACCAGCTGAGTTATAGAGATGTACAAGCGTTTTTGAAAAGCGGAAAAGGAGTACGTCGTGTGGGTTTGTATGGCATTAGTGCAGTGGTCGAACCAAGCCGTAAAGAACTCGGGGTCTCTGCGCTCGATGGCGTCGCGACCACAGCGGATTTCTTTGCCATGTTCGAAGTGCCTTTCCTTTACGGACAATCATGGCGGGCCACTGAAGATAATTCTGGCGCTGACGTCGCAGTCTTGAGTAAGAAATCTGCAGAAAAGTATTTTGGAAACGAGAACCCGGTGGGGCAGAAACTGCGTGTCATGGGAGGTGAATACACGATTGTTGGTGTGCTCGATGAGTGGAAGCAGAGCCCTCGCTTTTTTATGTACAACGGCAGAACCGGTGCTTTTGTCAATGAAGATGAGATTTTTATTCCGTTCAGCAATGCGATTCGACGTGAAACACCCCACTCGGGAAGTATGAGTTGTTCCAGTTCACGTGAACCCGGATGGCAAGCTTTGTTGGATTCTGAATGCACCTGGTTTCATTTCTGGTTTGAAATGAAGTCCGCAAATGATCGCGCTGAATTGCAAACCTATCTCGATAGCTATGTCGAAGAACAACGAAAGTTAGGGCGTTTCCAACGCCAAGCACCGAATAAATTATTCAATGTCCGTGAATGGTTAGTGGAGATGAAGGTGATTGGCGACGATAGCAAGATTTCAGCTTGGTTGGCGTTCGGTTTCCTCTTGTTGTGTCTGGTGAATACGATAGGGCTTTTGTTAGCGAAATTCTCGGTACGTGCCTCGGAAGTCGGTGTGCGACGCGCCCTTGGTGCGTCGAAGAGAGAGATCTTTGCGCAATTCTTGATCGAATCGGCTGTAGTTGGTTTAGTCGGCGCGGCACTTGGGGTCTTACTCGCGCTCGGCGCATTGCAATTGATTGCTTTGCAATCGAAAGCGCTCGCTGCCGTGGCGCATATGGATTGGCTCATGTTGGTACTGACTTTCTTGATGTCAGTCTGTGCTGCGATCCTTGCCGGACTCTTACCAACGTGGCGTGCCTGTCAGGTGACGCCGGCGATCCAATTAAAACTGCAATAGGCCTTGTACAGTAAGGAGTGATCATGAATTTTTTTTCGGAAATGAGACCGATTCTGTCGGCGTTATTGCGCAATAAGACGGGCCCATTATTAGTAGCGATTCAAGTCGCATTGAGCTTGGCAATGTTGGTCAATGCTTTATATGTAGTTGAACTCAGGCTTGATGCAGCGAATCGGCCTAGCGGTATCGCTGATGAGGCAACTAGCTTTAGAATCAATATTGGCAATCAAAAACTTGGTGGCCATGAGGATCAAATCGCCATGCAAAAGCTAGAGGCGGCGACCATACGCGCTGTGCCCGGTGTGAAATCAGTTGCGCGCGTCAATTCCTTCCCTGTTTCGCGATCCGGTAGTAATTCTGGAATGGCGGCGGATCGTAATCAAGTTGGCGTAAGCACTGGCGCGGCGATTTACTTGTCTCCAGATTCGCTCGTCGAAACCTGGGGGTTGCGCCTTGTTGAAGGTAGTGATTTTAGGCCGAGTGACTTTATCGAAGTGGATGCGGCCTCCTCGCAAGAGTCTCCTAAGGTTGCCATCATCTCTAAAGCTTTGGCAGAGAAACTCTACCCTGGGGCGACTAGTTTTGTTGGTAAAGAGCTTTTTCAGGGAACGGGGGATGGTGCAACTGGGTATCGCATCGTTGGAGTGGTTGAGCGCTTACAAACATCTGGCGCACAGACTGGACTGGCTGGAGAATACTCGGTGTTGTATCCGATTCGTTTAACCAATGAGCCTTACTTTGGATACGCCGTACGCACCGAGCCAGGGCAACGTGATCGTGTGATGAAAGACGTGGAAGAGGCATTGCGAAAAGCCTCGAACTCTCCAGTCAATATATTTAGCCGTTCCATGGAGGAATTCCGGGTTGAGCGATATCGAAGCGAGCGCGGTTTAGCATGGATGTTATTGGCTGTGAGTTTACTGCTGGTGTTGATTACTGCATCCGGTATTGTGGGAATGAGTTCTTTGTGGGTTTCGCAAAGACAAAAACAAATCGGGGTACGGCGTGCCTTGGGGGCTCAGCGTTTGGATGTCTTGCGTTACTTCTTGGTCGAAAATTGGATCATTAGCACGGCAGGCATTGTCGTGGGGACAGCCTTAGCGCTGGGATTGAATCAGTTTTTGGTAAGTCAGTTTGAATTGACGAAATTGCCAGTGATTTACCTCTTGCTTGCACCAATCGCATTCTGGATTTTGGGTAGTATCGCCGTGTACGCTCCGGCGTGGCGCGCTGCTAGTATTTCTCCGGCCACGGCAACCCGCGGAGTTACCTAGAGGTCAGCGGGTAATATTTCCATCGAACACGTGATAAGAAAAATGCCTGCTTGTCGTGTGCTACTTTACAATGTGCTCTTTTACGGAAGCTGAATTGATATGCCTAGCGTTTTGATTATTGACGATAATCCTTCGATTGCGATTGCACTCGATGTGCTTTTGTCCTTGCATGATATCTCCAGCATGCAAGCACAGTCGCCCGAGGAAGGTCTAGCGATCTTAGGTCATCATCAAGTCGATCTAGTGATACAGGACATGAATTTCACTTCAGATACAACTTCTGGTGAAGAAGGTATCGCACTATTCAAGAAGATTCGCGAAAGTCATCCAGATCTTCCGGTTATTCTCCTAACCGCCTGGACGCATCTTGATGCGGCTGTCGATCTCATTAAAGCGGGGGCAGCCGATTACTTGGCCAAGCCGTGGAATGATCAAAAACTGATCGCCACGGTGAAAAATCTGATCGAGCTGGGGCAAGCGAATCGCGCTTTGCAAACTAAAGTGCAGAAGGAGCGCAAGCACAAACGAGAGCTGGAACAGCAATTCGATTTGTGCGACTACGTGTGGCAAGACGCGGTGACCGAGCGTGTTTTGCAAATGGCCTGCCAAGTTGCGAAGTCTGATGTCTCGGTATTGATTACGGGGCCGAACGGCGCGGGTAAAGAGAGAATCGCGCAAATCATCCAAGCTAATTCGAAAGTGAAAGATGGACCGTTTGTGGTGCTCAATTGTGGCGCCATTCCTTCGGAGTTGATTGAGGCCGAATTGTTTGGCGCGGAGGCTGGTGCTTATACCGGCGCAACCAAATCGCGCGAAGGCAAATTTGAGGCGGCGGACGGCGGTACTCTATTCCTCGATGAGATTGGTAATCTTCCATTGGCAGGGCAGATCAAACTATTGCGCGTGCTTGAGACCGGGCGCTTCGAACGATTGGGATCGAATAAAGAGCGTCAAGTCAAAGTACGTGTGATCAGTGCGACCAATGCTGATCTGTCTGCGATGATCAAGGCCGGTAGCTTTCGAGAAGATTTGTTCTATCGATTGAATGTGATTGAGCTGCGTTTGCCTCCATTGGCTGAACGTAGCGACGACATCTTGCCGATCGCACGGTCTTTGCTTGAACAAGGAAAACAGTTAAGCTCAGCAGCTGAGGCAAGTTTGTTGGCGCATACCTGGCCAGGTAATGTGCGTGAACTGAAGAACGTCATGCAACGCGCATGCATTTTGTCAGCTGGGGAGATGATACAAGCCAGTGATTTGGGTTTGCCAACCGTAGCATCATTATCTGTGTCCAGCGCGAGTGAAGTCGAGCTCGACAAGGAAAGCATCGAGCAGGCCTTAGCAAAGGCCAATGGCGTGATCGCCCAAGCCGCTGCAGACTTGGGCTTGAGTCGGCAAGCCTTGTATCGACGTATGGATAGACTCGGCATTTCACGTTAGTGCATCTTGGCAAAGGCTGGCACAGGCTTGCACAAGCTTGGCGAAGCTTGCACAGAAGGCGGGCGAAGCCTGTTACACTCAAGCTTCTCGATGCTGTTATGAGTTTTCTCATGTCGAATACCGAAACCGAAATTCCGAAAATGAAAGTGAAGGCTGAGTCTCGGTCAGAGACGGTGAGCACGGCTGAGGCTGCGCAAGCGGTGGTCAAGCTACACCTACATGCCCGTGCCCGCCGCAGGTCATTGGCGACCCGTATCATCGTCGGTGTCTGCCTCATCCTTATCCTGACATTCGGAATTAGTTTTGTCGCTAGCGGGATTTTCCCTGAAGCCAGTTTTTATCTACACCTCACCGCGCTGATCGTCGCTATTGTGTTGAGCAGTATGTGGATTCATCAAGTGATGGACCCCGTGTTTGAAATGATGCGTGCCATGGCAGGCACAGTGCTGAGTTACCAAGATAAAGATTATTCGATCGGCCTCAATTGGCAACGCAATGATGAAATGGGCGATTTAGTTGTCGCTCATAATGCCTTGGGCCAGACCTTGCGTGAGCAACGACTAGATTTGGTACAGCGCGAGTTACTTCTCGATAGCATGCTACAAAACACACCAGTCGCCATGCTGTTGATTGGTCAGCGCGGACATATCGTATTCGCCAATATCACCGCGCGACAGTTGTTGAATCATGGTCGCAAGATCGAAGGTTATACCTTGATTGAGCTCTTGCAGCAGTTGTCGCCATCTCTGAAAGAAGCTTTGGCGAGTGGCGGTGATGGTTTGTTCACAGTCCATCATGGAAAGCAATCTCAGTCTGATTTCCAGAATGATTTGGCTTCAGGTGCGGAAGAGGATAGCGAAGAGATTTATCATTTATCGAGAAGGCGCTTTATTTTGAATGGAGCTGATCATGAATTGCTTCTGATTCGTCATCTCACAGTCGAATTACGTCGCCAAGAGGTGCAGACTTGGAAGAAGGTCATTCGCGTCATCAGTCACGAACTCAATAATTCACTCGCACCAGTGGCGTCTTTGGCGAACTCGGCTGCCGCCTTAATTGAACGTGAACAGTATCAACGTCTGCCAGAAATTCTGCGTACTATCGAAGATAGAGCAAAACATCTTGAAGGCTTTATTCATGGTTACGCGCGTTTTGCGAAGCTGCCGACGCCACGATTGGAAGCCACCAGCTGGCAAGTGTTCATTCCAGCGCTGCAGTCGCAGGTCTCGTTTCAACTCTTGGGTTCGCTGCCGGAAGAAGTGATGAGTTTTGATCGCGCGCAGATGGAACAAGCGCTACTCAACTTGCTGAAGAATGCGCATGAATCGGGATCGCCTAGCGACGGAGTGAGTGTTGAACTGCGACGTACCAGTGAAGGCGTAAGAATCGACATTGGTGACCGTGGTCCTGGTATGAGTGACACGGTCATGTCGAATGCTTTGGTGCCTTTCTATTCCACTAAACGGCACGGTACGGGCTTGGGCTTAGCCCTGGCCCGGGAAATTATCGAGGCGCATGGGGGCAGGATTAGCCTCAGCAATCGCGAAGGCGGTGGTCTCTTGGTGAGCCTGTTCCTACCTTTGCTTTCTCCATAGCTTACAGAGGCAGGACCTCTATTGCTTTTGGTGCTGTGCTGACAGCCAGTGCCAAATTCGCGTATGCTTGCGTTTTTTTCTGCATTTGCAGAACCTTAATTCTGAGCGAACTAAATAATGGGCAATAGACTTTCAAAAATCGCGACCCGCACCGGCGACGCTGGCACAACTGGCTTGGGCGATGGCAGTCGTATCGACAAAGATGCTTTGCGTGTACATGCTATGGGCGACGTCGATGAATTGAATTCACAACTCGGTGTATTGATCTGTGAAGATATTCCCGAGACCATGAAGCAAGAATTGTTTTCGATTCAGCATGATCTATTTGATATGGGCGGTGAACTGTGTATTCCAGGCTACACCTTGATCACGGAAGCACAGGTCTTGCGGCTCGATGCCTTGTTGGCAAAATACAATGCAGACTTGCCGCCATTGAAAGATTTCATTTTGCCTGGCGGTTCTCGTGCGGCGGCGATTGCTCACGTTTGTCGTACCGTTTGCCGCCGTGCCGAACGCGCCATTGTGAGTGTAGGCAAAGCCGAGGAGATTAATGAGGCGCCGCGTCAATATATGAACAGATTGTCAGATCTCTTATTCGTTTTGTCGCGCGTATTGAATCGTTATGCAGGTGGCAATGACGTTTTGTGGGAGAAGGAACGTCAGCGCTAATCCCGCTAGACTAGCTGGAATTTGCAAGACGGAATAGTGCGATAAAACCACAGAAAAACTTGTACAACACAGCACTAGTTTAATTTTTTTAGCTGCTTTATGATGAAGTAGTCAGTCGTTTGATGTGCACCATTTGGTGTGACATGGAATGACTGATTATCCTCAATGTGTCGGAGGTTCATCATGCCAAAGTGGGTCGAGCAAGCGGCGAAAAATGATTTGGAAATCATCGAAGATGGCCAATGCCAACTTTGTGGTTCCGACACTCTACATGGCATCACTGAATGTGTTGCCACGGCTGGCAAAATCACCCACAAAATCTCCAAAGAAAAAGGCTTGGAGCACATGACGATTTTCTTGTGCATGGATGCGCACGCCTTGCAACATACCTTGATTCATGCGCGTTGGAATAATCATTTTCATCTCGCTCGTTTGCATTTGATCTTGGTTGATAAAGTGCAGTGGGACTACGATTTAACGACAGTCCTTAATGAAGTACTGGACGATTACAAAGAAGAGCACACACAAGAAAAAATCATTGAACCCGATGAAGCGCATCGTGCCAAAATGACGGTCACCGATGTTGATGCGGCGCACGATGAAGATGAGTACATCGATTTGGTCTGGCAATGGGCTGAACAAGTTTACGCTTCATTCGCCGATAGCCATTCGATAGCGAAACAGATCGCAGAACTATTTCAACAACGTTGTGATGCCGATCTCGCAGACAGTGATGCCGCCTAGTTTGCAGCGCCGATTGCGTCTTGCGTGACGCTGCTGTGAATCACATTTCTCTTTCACTCAAATCATATTGCCATGAGTCTTGCCATCCTATTGCGTTGTAATGCCTTGGAAGAAAGCCGTCGCTTCTACCGAGATGTTTTGCGTTTCCATGTTGAAGATCTAAACGAAGAAAGCATTTCTGCGCGATGCGGCGATGCAGAAATCATGTTGACCACACTCGACTTATGGCAGGCACCAGCGCAAATGAGTGGGACTTTGTACATCGGCGTGGATGATATCGACGCTTACTTTGCACATCTCAAAGAACGGCTTGAAATGGTGTGGCCCCTGCAAGACATGCCTTACGGTACGCGTGAATTTGCGGTTCGTGATTGCAACGGCTACATACTGGCATTTGTGCAAAAACATTGACGAAATGCTCTCGCTTTGTGACGTTTTGCAACGCCTTTTGACAGTTGCCCTCGGGAATCTGAACCAATCCTCAGGAAATACAGTATTTGCGCCAAGGCAAGCTTAAAAATATCCTACAATGTGCGCTTGTTTCTCATTTCAGGATAGGCATTATGGCTGTTAATTCTCCTATTCCCGTCGCCGCTGACCTCAAACCGGTGAAGGGTATCGAACTGGGCTTTGCTCAAGCGGGCATTCGTAAGGCGAATCGTAAGGATTTATTGGTAATGCGTTTAGCGCCAACGGCGACAGTGGCGGGCGTGTTTACGACTAATCGCTTCTGTGCGGCACCGGTGCAAGTGTGTAAAGCGCATTTGGAAAGTCCGCACATGGCGGTTGGGCCGATTCGTGCTTTGATCGTCAATACTGGTAATGCTAATGCAGGTACCGGTGATGCAGGTCTGGCAGCTGCCAATGCGACGTGCGCAGCGCTCGCAGATTTTCTGCAATGTGAACCATCGCAGATTTTGCCTTTTTCCACTGGCGTGATTTTGGAGCAATTGCCGGTTGATCGTTTGATCGCGGGGATCCCAGCGGCCATTGCAAGCTTGAGCGAAAACAATTGGTTGGATGCTGCGGAAGCGATCATGACCACCGATACGCAACCTAAGGCGGCATCGACCTTTGTGGTGATTAATGGGATTCGAGTTAATCTGACGGGTATCAGCAAAGGCGCTGGCATGATCAAGCCAAACATGGCGACCATGCTAGGTTTTTTGGCGCTCGATGCCAAGGTCTCGCAGCCAGTGCTCGATCATCTCGTCAAAACCGCAGCCGATCATTCCTTCAATAGCATTACGATTGATGGCGATACTTCGACCAATGATTCTTTCATGTTGATCGCGACCGGTGCATCGAATTTGGAAATCACTGATATTGATTCTCCAGAATACAAAACGCTTGCTACGGCTGTGATTGGTTTATCGCAAAAACTTGCGCACATGATCGTGCGTGATGGCGAGGGTGCGACCAAATTCATCAGCATTGAAGTGGAAGAAGGCCGTGACGTTGAAGAGTGCCGTAAGATTGCCTATTCAATCGCTCACTCTCCTTTGGTAAAAACCGCTTTCTTCGCCTCTGATCCTAACTTAGGCCGTATTTTGGCGGCGATCGGATATGCGGGAGTGAACGATCTCGATGTCAGTAAACTGAATCTTTATCTCGACGATGTGTGGGTGGCGAAGAATGGTGGTCGCAATCCAGACTATCGCGAAGAAGATGGTCAGCGCGTGATGAAACAAAGTGAAATCACGATTCGTGTGAAGCTCTCACGTGGCATCGCCAAGACCACGATCTGGACTTGTGATTTATCGCACGACTACGTTTCCATCAATGCCGACTACCGTTCTTAAGTCTTGGAGTTGAAACTGAGCTTCAACGCTTCGGCGATGAAGCTCAGTCGTTTTGCCCCTCGACTCACTTGCCCTCGCATCTATCATTCGCATCATGACTTCCCTAGATCAATTCCTCGCTCGTGCTGAAACTGTTTTGACTCGTCTTGAGCAGATCTTGCCGACAGCACCTGTAACGCCTGACTGGGAAGCGAGCACGGCCTTTCGCTGGCGTAAGAAAACCAATCGTGATGGCTACTTGCAAGCGGTAAAGGTGCAAGCGAGTTTGGCGCTCAGTGATCTTCAGCATATCGATAGACAAAAACAATTGATCGAACAAAATACGCGTCAGTTTGTGTTGGGAAAACCGGCAAATAATGTGTTGCTTACCGGCGCGCGTGGCACTGGAAAATCGTCTTTGATCAAAGCCTGTTTGCGCGAGTTCGCTGATCAAGGTTTGCGCCTGATCGAAGTCGATAAAAGTGATATGGGTGATCTTCCCGATATCGTTGATTTGATTGCAGAGCGCCCAGAGAAATTTATTCTGTTCTGCGATGATCTCTCGTTTGAGAATGGTGAGGCGGGCTACAAAGCCCTCAAGGTTGCGTTGGACGGCAGCATTGCTGGTACTTCACCGAATGTCTTGATCTATGCAAGTTCGAATCGTCGCCATTTATTGCCTGAAAAAATGTCCGACAATGACGGCTACACGCACAGTGATGATGGCGATGTTCATCCCGGTGAAACAGTCGAAGAGAAAATTTCTTTGTCTGAGCGCTTTGGGCTGTGGGTGTCGTTTTATTCTTTCCGCCAAGATGATTACCTAGACATTGTCGCCCATTGGTTGCGTAGCTTTCAGTGCAGCGAGCAGCAAATTACCGAGGCGCGCACTGAGGCCTTACAATGGGCTTTGCAAAGAGGTTCGCGCTCAGGTCGCGTCGCATGGCAATTCGCCCGTGACTATGCTGGACGTTGCCTGTAGCGTGTGTTGTGCATTTCACAGAGATCATATTTCATGCAACCAGTTTCAGTTCCATCGCCTTCCAACGAAAAAGTGAAATCGCCCGCGATTGATGTCGCGGTCGGCATTCTGATGCGCCCTAATGGCGATGTCTTATTGGGACAGCGACCACAAGGTAAGCCCTACGCTGGATATTGGGAATTCCCTGGTGGTAAAGTCGAAGCAGGCGAGGATATCGCCACGGCATTGCGTCGTGAATTTATGGAAGAATTAGGCGTCAGTATCGTCTGTGCGGAAGCATGGTGCTGTGTTGAGCACGTCTATCCCCATGCCCATGTTCGACTACATTTTTATATCTCACGTCATTGGGAAGGCGAGCCGCAAAGTCTAGAAGGACAAGCTTTCTCGTGGCAAGGTTCGGTGGACGTGCAGCCTCTATTGCCTGCGACGATACCGTTGCTACAAGACTTGCAGAGTCTTCGCCAGGAACTCTACGCGCACGCGTAAAAAAAAGCCCGTTGCTCGATGAGCGAACGGGCCAAAAGTGAGTTTAGTACTATGTATCGAGGGTGTGCTTATTTAGAACTCATAACGCGCCGAAACACGTGCACTACGTGGGCTCTGATATGAGGCAGCCATCAGATAGTTTTTATTCACACGTCCGTCTGCCTGTGTCGCTTGACTATAGTCTTTGAATTCATAAACGGTTTGTACCGTTTGGAAGTTGAATACATTGAAAATAGACGCGGAAACGATTAGCGTGCCCTTATCAAGCTTCAAACGATACGTCGCACTTAAGTCAAAGGTCTTCGTCCAAGGTGTACGTCCGACCGAGCCACGCGGTACGACTGAACTTTGGGCGATCTTATTGCCATTAGCGTCGGTAGTGAATTGACCATTTAGGCAGTAATAAGAGCCACCAAACCCCCAGCTTCCTGCACCGCCCTTGGTTGTTCCTCCAGCGCCTAAATAGTCCCATACTGTGGTCGGAGGTCCACCTAAGCAAGTAATCGGGCGACCGGAAACCAAGCTACCGTTGAAGCCGAAACTCCATTGATCATTTAAGGTGTAGCTACCGTAAAGTTTCAGTGAGTGCTTGCGTTCATTTGGTGATGGACCATAAATTCCGTCCGTGAGTGATGAGAAGTCAAACTCGGCAGTTACCCCAGCATCTGCTTGGTCGGTATTAGAAGTTACATAGCCTTCAGAAGTACCGCGATTGCGTGCATAGGTATATGAGCCGCCCAGACCCCATTTACCGTCATACGGTCTATCAATACGAATTTGTAAATCGTCATAGGTACGCTCGTATTTTGGCAAACGTAAGTAGCTGTTAGGAATAGTGACAGGAATATAGTTGCCATCGTTGTTGACGTCAGCATTGATATTGAGTGCTTGACCTGGGTTCATCAACATACATGTGGCAAGAGATTTCTCAGACCACTTGGTATAACCGTTGTCTTTCATCCATTGACCGATACCTGTCGATCCGCAGAAATCGTCCATACCGTTATTGACCGTGCGATGAGTTACGCGGACACCGTAGGCCAGATCCTTTGAAACGGCTTGCTGGAAACCGAGGATGACTTCATCCTGTGACATTGGGCGCAACTTATTGTCAGCCACGGTCGCTGGATTTGGTGGGGTCTGACTACCAGTCAGGATGGCTTTGCCAATCTCTTGACCTAAAGTGATCGGAGCCATCGTGCGAGGGTCTTTGCCAGTAAATAGGTAATAGCGCTCGGTTGTGTACTCGTAACGTGTTGACCTTACGTTTGTATTAGAAGCTACTGGGATGAAATAGCGCCCCAAATTACCATAGACTTTGGTTTGTCCATCGCCAAACACATTCCAGGCTGCCCCAAGACGCGGAGCCAGTAGATTGTCAGCTTTTACGAAATCTTGGCCGGAAGCGTTTTTGTTCTCGAATGATTCCCAGCGCAGGCCGCCGTTGATAAGCACGTTCGGACTGACTTTCCAAGAGTCCTCGATATATTTCGCCGAGTTAATGACGTCGAAAATCCCTGAGCCAGCACCTGCTGTACGTACGCGTACATATTCTCCACCCTTCGCGACAGCATTCGGAACATTGTTGACGGTTCCTGTCGCAGAGTTGAAGTAACGATAGTACACCCCGCCGCTATAAGTGACACTGCCAGCTTGCGCAGAGGTAAATTTCTGGTTGTCTAGGCCAGCACGAAGTGTATGACTTCCAAGGTTATATTCTAGATCGAGTCGTGATGATTTACGTGTATCGCTGTTAGCAGGAGCTTTCGGATCAATGTTGGAACTTGGGCCGTTGATATCCCAGCATCCAAGGTAGTTCACATCTTTGTCATAGACCTGTGGGCAATCAAAATTCTTCAGAGAACGATTTGTTTGGCGTGACGCGAATTCTTTTACGCCACCAATTAAAGCAGAGACCGTAAAATCATCCGTGATATAGCCCGTATATTTGCCACTCAGCATATTAGAGCTTGAAGCAAATTGCGTGAGAACTGGGGTACCATTATGAACCAGGCTATAGTCGTTTCCTGTTCCATTGTTGAAGGTGTTCGTCTCTGAATCTGGTCGATTCATAATGCCTGTGATTTCGAACCGGTGATCCGCAGTGGGCAAGAAATCAAGCTTAATGATGCCTTGTGGAGATTTGCTCGAACTTGTAGAGTTGGATGTCCGTCCGAAGCTATCTGATTTGGAGACTGCAGTGGTCGCTAAACCGAAGAAGAAGAGCTTATCCTTGATCAGCGGACCGCCGACGAAGACATTCCCAGTATAAGTTTCGCTGGTGTTGTCGTGGGTAAAACTGCGATAGCGCGTAGGAACTGTGGAGTCTCCGTACAGCTCGTAATCCAGAATGTTTTTGGGTTTCGCTTTGAGCAGAGTTTTAGGATTCCAGTAGATTGAGGCTCCGCCTTTCCATTCATTGGTGCCGCTCTTCGTGGTTAGATTGATGACGCCGCCAAGTGAACGACCGTACTCCGCCCCGTAGCCACCTGTTTTGACTTGTTGCTCGCCAATCGCTTCGAACGGTAGGCTAATGTAGGACAGGAAGTTACGGATGTTGGTAACATCCATACCATTGATGTAGTAGGCATTTTCTGCAACTGATGCGCCGCCGATTGAAGCGAGGTTCCCCAAGCCAGCTGAGCCCTGAACGGTGCCTGGTGTTAGCAGCGCTACGGCGGTTGTATTGCGAGCGACAGGGAGTGCGGCAATCTCGGCCGCCGTGAACACCGAGTTAGTCTCGGTGCTTGACATATCGATCGGAGAGCGAGTCCGAGAGCCTACCACCGTTACCGTGTTATCAAATAGCACTTCGGTACCGGTACCAGTCGCCACGGTGACATCTTTATTTTGAGAGCCCGAGCTGACCCGATAGCGTCCAGGTTGTAGGCGAGTAATTGTGTAAGAGCCATCGTTCTCTGTTTGGATGTGGCGTACAGAGCCATTGTCGAGGTTGGTCACTGTAATTTGAGTCTTAGAGCTCATTCGTCCATAGAGAGAGCCTTCTGACGATTGTGCTAAAGCCGTTGCTGCAAAACAGAGACTAATCGAAAGCGAAAGAGCGGTTCGCTTGAGCGCCGTGCTGCAAATTGTTGATCGTTTCATGAATGTCCTTCGTTATTTTTGGAAAAATTTGCGCAAGCTCTGGTTCTTCAGTAGAAACTAGGCAGTGCGCCTTTTCATTTTTGAAAAGATCAACAGATTTGTCGACAAAAAGATTTTTCAAAAAATAATGAACTTTTTGCGTTTTCTTTGAGGCAGACATGGAAAATAATGGAAAACAGGACGATTTTTGGCGGGATTGCAGTGCTGGCTCAAGTTTCGCTAACTTGATTTAATTTATATGCGGAAATATAACTAACAAATATTTTTAAATATATTTAAGACTTGAAATTTTCTTTTGTGCAAAGTTGGGATGGCAATTTTTCATTTAAAAGTGGATTAAGTAACAATATTTCGGAAATATTTTTTCATTTTCCCTAGCACAACAAGCTTGATTTAAAATAAATATAGGATCATTTAGAAAAATTTGTTGTTATGGCGCGAATTTAGAAGCCCCCCCTGTGCAGTTGAAGATGATGACGAATTTGGGGGAGGCGCTGCTCTTCAGTTTTCCTCGGGGCTTGGTATTTCGAGGTACATTGAATCAGGCATGCTTCTTTTGTTACCTGGGTCAAGTACTCGTTGACTCCGCAAGTCGCCAGTTTATTGGCGGGGCGCTGGCGAGTTTGGGGTGAGAGGAGCCAATTCCCTACCCTTACGACTGCAACCGAAGCTAATGTGCAAGATCGCCGCAAATATGAAGGCCGGTGGCCTTGGCAAATGGCGTGTTCTCGCCTATCTAGACAACAGATTCTTTAGTCTGTCTTTAAGCTGCTCATCAACCTTCTGCTTGAGCTCTTGTTTTTTCTCTTCCAATACAGGCGCGGCTTTGGCTTTGAATGCAGCCTTCAGTGCATCACTACCAATTTGGCTGAATAAGATATGGTAATCGAGATGATCAAATGGCCCGCTCAAGCGCACGGGGATGGAAATGTCTTTGAGCTGAGCGAGCTCCGTCCCTTCCTGTCCGGTAGCCGTGTTCACCACCATGACTTTTGCGGTGTAATCGATCTTGCTAGCAGGTAGGTCTATTTGACCACTGCCACCAACTCTGAGGAAGGGAGACTTCATCTCGAGGTCGTTGCTACTGCCGATTCCCTCTTTGAATTGCACGCTCATACTCATCGCCGTGAAGTCGGTTTTTTCTTTCGCATTGGCGGCTTGCTGTTGATCAGATTTACCGGTTATTTTTGCTTTGAAGTCGCGCAGTGATTTTGCCAGATTGATGCCTTTTACGGCGCCATCGTTGAGCTTGACGCTGAGATTGCCATTGAGGTTTTTCTTGAATTCCGAGCTGTACTTGCCTTGTGTATTCATAGCCAGTTTGACCGTGCCACGCCCCTCAAGCACATCTTTTTGTAGGAAGTCTTTGAGCAAGCCATTGATATCGATATTGTTCAAGGCTTGGTCGACAGTGAGGTGATTGTTGCTGTTAATTTTCAGGTTGCCATTCAGACTTCCTTGATACAGTTGCGCCTGCATTTGCGTGATGCTGAGGGTGCCATTGGCAGCGGCGATGGGGATGACGATATTATTCAGCTTAAGATTTTTTGCTTGCAGACCTTGAAGGCGAAGTTCACCACGCATCAGGAGTTTATCTAGCCATTTGAGATCGAGAGGCTTTTGGTCGGCATCGCTCTCAGGTTTCGCGGCGTCAGCTTTCTCATGTTTGACGTAGCGATCAAGATTGAATTGGTCGACACCGAGATCAAGATCGATCATCGGTTGCGCGTCAGCTTTGACTGCGAGTTTTAGATCCGCTTTGCTTTCATCAAACTGGGTGTGCAGGCGAGTTTGTAGGTTTTTCTGCGATAGATTAAAACTGAGGTGACCTGATAGCGGTACTAAGATTTCTTGTTGCATCAGCTTGGGGTCTTTGATTTTGATCTGCGCTTGCAATTGTGGGAGTGTCAGCTCTTGCGTGTCGCTTGCCCAGCTTGCGCTTGAATTCAAGATGAATTGACGCTTGATCGCATCCTTGTTTTGTTCGACGGTAAGCTGTAATTGATCAAGCTTCCACGGCACGGCACTGCTATCTAGCTTGCCGCCAGTGAGTGTAGCCAAGACTTGTTGACTGCCATTGAGTTTGGCTTCGAGCTTGCTGTTCTCATGAACCAGCTGCTGCCCCTGCATGCCGAGTTTGGCGCTGTTGAAATCTAGTGAGAGTCGGTCTTGTGTCAGCTTAAGATCCAGCTTGGCCTGTAGATTTTGTAGCAGCAAGAGTTGTTCACTCATGCGCATTTCTAATTGGCTTTTGAGTTCGAGCTGCGCATCAAGTTGCGGTTGCTGGAATTGAAGCTGTGCATTTAATTCAATTGGCGATTTGCTGTTAGAACCGAGCGCGCCAGTTGTTAAGCTAAAGGATTTCAGCGCGCCTTTTATTTGAGCCTTTTGGTCGTCGATATGCAAATTGGCATTGCTGATCTGTATGCCCTCGACATTCAATCGCAAGTTCTTTTTGTCGGCTGTTTGAGCTGTCTCATCCTTCGACCCAGTTTCCTCTCTGGAGGGCTTTCCAAGCAAATCATCGAAGTTGGTGCTTCCGTCAGCAGAACGCCTTACATGCACATCGACATCACTGATGGCGATCTTATCGATCACAATCTGTTTCGATAGCAAAGGAAGTACAGCGAGCGAAACACGAGCTTGACCCAAGCGTGCAAATTCTTGTGCGCTACTGGCTTCGGACAAACTAATCTTTTCTAGATCGACACCGATCTTGGGGAAAAAACGTAGACCAATATTGCCATCGATGCGCAAGCTGCGATGATATTTGTCTTGCACCATTTGCGCGAGCTGCGTCTTGAAGGCATTCGGGTCGAAGATCCATGCGAGATAGGCCAGCAATAAGCCTATCAATAACACCAAGATGCTGAGGGCGATGAGGCTGTAGCGAAGTAGCGGTTTCATGTGCACTCCTGTGCGCAAAAGAGATCAAAATCTGTATTTCGATGCACGAGACAAACAAACAGATTGAGTGTACCTTAAGCGGAATGCTTCAGCAAAACCGCACATGAAAGGCTGACGCTGTCGCCCTAAGTCAGTTCTAATTAGATTAGAAACTCTTAATCAGCATGAGGCGGAAGGAGCGAGGTTCAAGCGGATGAAAGTGTATATCCTCGCGGGGCGCACTTTCTCCCTTGAGTTGAGAGGCATAGTAGTAGTCGATTGCAGAGTCTTTGCGGTTGCTGAGGTTAAATCCTTCTAATTCTAGCTTTAAACTCGGGCTGAATTTATAGCTGATGCGTCCATTGATGGTGGTACTGGCTTTCGAACGCACGCTATTGTCTTCTAGTAAGGCGCGTGGACCGAAATGGCGGAGGCGCAGTGCGCCAGACCACGGGCCGAGTTTGTCAAAGATCGCTGAAAACTGCATCACACCTTCGATCGCTCCGACGATGCGATTCTGATCCGGTGGCGCATCTTTCCAACGCGCTTTGGCGTAGGCCGCATCGAGTTCGAGATTTAACCACGAACTTGCTTGATAGTAGGCCGACACCTCAATCCCTTGGCGTTGACTCGGCGCACCTGCTTCGGTCGTGCCAGCATCGCCAACAAAACTCAATTCAGAATCGAAATCCAAGCGGTAGAAAGATACGCTGGTTTGAACACTAGGAATGATTTCGGAACGCAATCCAATTTCTTTACCATGTGAGCGTACCAGGCCTGGCGATCGCTCGGTGGGCCCGAGGCTTTGCGGATCGATGCGGGTTTGCGTGGCACGTGCATCATTGCTGTGAAAGCCTTGGCCGAGGTTGACGAAGAGTTCGGTTTTATTCCAAGGTCCAAAGGCTAAGTTGAAATTAGGGCTGATCAATTGATCGCTGGATGTGCCTGAATTGGCACTGCGATCGCTATCTACTTGAAAGCGGTAATAGTCATGGCGCAGTCCGACATTGCTACGCACGAATTCGTTCCAGCGTGTGCTGATGTCGAGATAGCTGCCAAGACTGGACTCGACGATATGATCGTGCCTGACCGTGCTGAGAGTCGCTCTTTGCTTGGTCTTGTTGAGGCCATTGAAGATATTGTCATTCTGCAGCTGCATGCCAACTGTGATGTCCGAACTATTACCATTGATATGGGTGTGCCAGGTGTGGCTCGCATTGAGACCGCTTGTGACACGTTGATCGGGCTGACTGAACTGATCACCGTTGATCGGGTCATCCATGAAGTAGGTAAAGTTGGAGAACAGGTCGAGCTGGCTGTGAATTACATAAGCGCTGATCTTACTCGCCTCATCACTATTGGTGCGACGCCAAGTACTGGATAGGCTGTAGCGATGAGCCTCGCCACCGTCGCTCTTGTCGATACTGTCGAAACGATCAAGTTGTCCTGCTGTGACAGCGCGCAGTGGAATTTGATCGGTGGCATTCCATTTGCCGGTATACAGCATGGCCGTTAGGTTGTAGCCATTGTTGGCGAATCCCTCCGCATAGCGTAGCACAGCATTCACTTTTTTGAACTGGTCGCCTTTGACAAACGGGCCGTCATTGTGTGTCGCCTCGATCGCATAGAGCAAGTTGCCGTTCGCGAATTCGGGTGAGGCGGCAAGCAGGGCTCTGCGGTAGTTGAACTGCCCAAGAGTGAGGCTGCCTATGCTTTGGCTTAGTCGATTCGCATAGGTAATCGCCGCACTACCAGCCGAAGCGAAGTCGCCATTCAATGAAGAGAAGGGGCCCTTTTTGTAATCAATACGGGCAGCGAGTTCGGGAATCAAAAAGTTCATATCAGTCCAGCCTTGGCCATGTGCATGGCTGCGCTGATTGACCGGCATGTCGTCGAGTGTGGTACGTAGATCCGTGCCGTGATCGAGATTGAAACCGCGCAAATAAAATTGATTGGCCTTACCTTCGCCACTGTGTTGACTGACGATGACACCGGGAATGGCTTCCAGCAGTTCACCTGGGCGATAGGTCACCATAGACTCTAATTTTTTTTGCCCTACCATGCCTGCATTCGCCGCATCCAACAGGCCTAAAGTGCTGCTACGAGAGCCATCAATGCTGACGCGATGGATCACCGAATCATCGGCATGTGTAGGGAGCGCGAGCGAGGCAATGCTCAGGGCCAAAATGCGGAGCTTCATTTGCGAGAAATTAAGGAGTTGTGTTGCGTGACGATGCCGCGAGGTTTTGTTCTCGCTTGTTGCGGTGGAAGGTCAAGGTTTGAACAGCATTGATTGTGCCATCGCTGAAATTTAATGTGTTGACTTGATCGGCCAAGAAGTCGGTGAGGACTGCTTGGTGGATCACGTGATCAGCGCTGATTTTTTTGTTTTCAATTTCTTGATAAATGAAAACGCTATTCGGATCGACGCGCAGGCCGAGCCACGTAATTTTCAGTTTCTCTTGTTGAGAATTTAAAATATAGAATTGCTTTTCGAAGTATTTCTTGAAAATTTCTATGTCTTCCGGATCGCTAAGATCGAATTGCCGTTGGTAGAGATTTTCAAGAAGTGCCTCAACATCGTGCGCCATCAAAGTATGCACGATCTCGGTATTGCCATTACGAGGATTCACACTGACATCGGTGATGCCAGCGTGAAAGCGATGGCCGAACGCTACTGCGCTCAACATCATGAGCGCAGTAGCGAGGCCGAGTTTGATACGAAGTGAAATCATCAAACGTTCTATAAATTAAGACGATTAATTATTTTACTTCTTTGGACGCTGCTTTAGCAGGCTTCGTCGCTTTTACTGGCTTGCTAGGGGCAGGCGTTGAAGCGGGAGCAGCTGCTGGCGCTGCCGCCGGTGTAGCTGCAGGAGCCGCAGCAGGTTTTGCTTCTGCAGCTTTGTCGTCCTTCGCTGGCTCTTTCTTGTCCGTATTCAAAGGCGTTTTGTAGTCTTGCATCATGTCGCCTTGCGGGAAGTTCATCTTGAACAACTCAACACGTGACTTCGTAATCTTACGTGGCCAAGAGTTGTTATTGGTGTCGATGTCCGCTGTTTCCAGATAAGGATCCTGTGTGATGCCAACCAATGGTTCATCGGTGACGATCAACTTTGTGATCTTCTTGGAGTTATAGCGCCATACCTCAGCTGGAATACGTTCGATGTATTTTTTGCCGCTTTGCAGTTGGATTTCCAAGATCAAAGGCATGACCAAACCACCGACGTTAGAAAAATCAACCAAGTAGAAATACTTGCCAGATTTGAGCATGGCTTTTTCGTTCTCATCCAAGCTCTTCATCAAGTCTGCATAGTTGTTGCGATCACGGTTTGTCACAGTGAAGTCATCATGCTCATTGTAGAAATCGCGCAACTCTGGGTGAGAGTCAAGACGACGTTCCAACTTGCCTTTGTCTGTTGCATTCGCTGTAGAGATTGGTTCCGCTTGGAACTGTGCACGACGCCATGCTTTTTCTACTTCAGGATCTTTGGTGGACATGGTGTATTCAACGATGCCGTCAATGCTGATATCGACGGGATCGGTGGTGTAGAACCAACCGCGCCAGAACCAATCGAGGTCGGTGCCAGACGCATCTTCCATGGTGCGGAAGAAATCAGCGGGCGTTGGACGCTTGAACTTCCAACGTTGCGCGTATTCTTTGAAGGCGAAGTCAAACAACTCACGACCCAAGATCGTTTCACGCAAGATGTGCAAACCAGCCGCTGGTTTTGCGTAAGCATTCGGGCCGAACTGCAAGAGCGATTCGGAGTTGGTCATGATAGGCACTTGGTTTTGGCTTCTCATGTAATCGACGATGCCGCGTGGTTCACCGCGTGTGCCAGGATAGTTTTCTTCCCAAGCTTGTTCTGCCAAGCTCTGTACGAAGGAGTTCAAGCCTTCATCCATCCATGTCCATTGACGCTCGTCGGAGTTCACGATCATCGGGAAGTAGTTGTGACCGACTTCATGGATGATCACGCTGATCAAGCCGTACTTAGTACGTTTAGAGTAGGTCAACTCGCCAGTCTTCTTGTCTTTGGTTGGGCGACCGCCATTGAAAGATAACATTGGGTATTCCATCCCGCCTTGTGGACCGTTGACAGACTGGGCGATTGGATATGGATAGTCGAGCGCAAATTTATTGTATTGCTCAATCGTGTGGATAATCGCTTGAGTGGAATATTGACCCCACAATGGATTTGCTTCCTTCGGATAGAAGGACATCGCTAAACCAGAGCTCGTGCCGGTTTTGTATCCTTGTGCATCCCAAATGTATTTACGCGAAGAGGCCCAAGCGAAGTCGCGTACATTCTTGGCTTTGAAATGCCAAGTTTTGGTGTCTGTGGCGCGCTTCTTCTCAGCTTCTTCCGCTTCTTTTTGCGTAACGATCACAACAGGTGTTTTTGCGGTGCGCGCTTGTTTCAAACGTTCACGTTGCGTTGGCGTCAAAATGGAGTCCGCATTTGTCAATTCACCGGTAGCAGAAACCACGTGATCACTTGGCACGGTCAATTGCACGTCGTAGTCGCCGAATTCCAAAGTGAATTCGCCAGAACCCAAGAACTGCTTGTGCTGCCAGCCGTAAACGTCATAGTAAGCAGCCATACGTGGGAACCATTGAGCGATTTCGAAGATATCGTTTTTATCTTCTTTGAAGTGTTCGTAGCCGTCACGTCCACCGAGCAATTTGCCATTGCCAATGTTGTAGCTCCAGTCAATGCTGAAGACAAACTGTTGACCTGGTTTGAGTGGCTGCGGCAAGTCAATACGCATCATGGTGCGGTTGATGACATACTTTAAGCCTTGACCGCCAGCGCCTTTGACTGCAGCGATTTTGAATCCACCATCAAAGTTTTCACGTTCATTCAGAATTTCCATGGCTTGGAAACTGACACTGTTTGGATTTTTCCAAGCATCACGTGAAGGCAATGTGCGGGTTTTGTTCGCATCCGAATCTGGACGGAAAATATTTTGATCGAGCTGCACCCACAGATAGTTCAAGGTGTCTGGAGAGTTGTTGTGATAAGTGATGGTCTCTGCGCCGGTGATGGCACGTTTGGATTCGTCCAATGACGCACGAATCACATAATCGGCACGTTGTTGCCAGTAGGCGTGACCCGGTGCACCAGAGGCAGCGCGCACTGAGGTTGGGGTTGGTAATAATTCACCAAGTTGGGCGAATTTGTCTTCAATTTTGTCGGCGGCCAAGGCCGACATACTCATGCACAAAAGTGCAATCGAAACTGGCAAACGCATGGTAAATGCTCCAAGAAGTGGAAAAGGTGGAAAATCGCGATTCTGTTGCCGGAAATTGCTCAAATGAAATTTTCACCGAACTTGGAAGATATTCCTAGAGAAAAGTTCCATCAGAAACCTCAAAAATCTTGGATTGTTTGAAAATCGCGAGAAAACCGCACATTTCGCCACATTCAAAGGACTATTCCTTGAGCGTTTAATTGGCTTGGTTTATATTTGTTGCACTAATTCAATATTTCTTTGCATTCCTTACTCTCGTTTGTCTGGTCATCTCTCTTCTGAAATTACGGAGCTTCTTTCATGCAATTGGAAAAAAAACCAGCATTTCTCGCAGCTTGTGTTCGCACTATTGCGATGACAGTTTTTGTTGTCTCCAGTTTCTACACGCCACCAATTTTGGCGCAAGAGACCAAGTCTGAACCAATTGCTACTGATAGACCGGATTTCGTAGAGTCTGGTCAAGTGGTTGGAAAAGGGCGTTTTCAATTCGAGACTGGATTCAACTACGACCGCAGCAAAATGGACGGATTCACGGTCAAGACCTTGAGCAATTCGTCCCTGTTTCGCTTTGGTGTCGGTGAAACTTGGGAATTTCGAATAGAGACGGATGGTTTCATTCGTTCAAGTAGCGTAGGTGCAGGCTCCTCGAATTCACAAAACGGCTTTGGTGATACCGCACTTGGGTTTAAATGGCAAATGCAAGATAGCGATGAGAAGACAGGTCGTCCAGCGATCGCGTGGTTAGTGCATGCAGATATGGCGAGCGGTTCGAAAGAGTTTCGCGGGCAAGGTACAAGGCCCTCGCTTCGTGCAGTATTCGAATGGGAACTAGCTGATGATGCCTCGTTTGGCATCATGCCAGGCGTCGTCTTGAATCGGAATGAAAGCGGTAATCGCTACAACATGGGGATCCTTGCAGCTACTTATAGTCGCCCTCTTGGTGAAGGCTTGCGTGGTTTTATTGAGCTTTCTGGCCAGCAACTTCAGTCGCGTGCGAACGGTGGTAATGTAAGCACTTTTGATATGGGTCTATCTCATCTTGTGTCTAACGATGTCCAAGTGGATGCATGGATATCTAAGGGACTTAGCAGTGCTGCGCCAAGATTGGCGGCTGGAGTCGGCTTAGCGATACGTTTTTGATTCTTCGAGAGAGCGACGATCACGCATAGCCCAAGATTTGACTCTGACTAGCTCACTTTTTCGTGAGGTAGCACCATCATTTAGCTCGGTAGAAGGTCGTCGCCTTGTTCCAATTTTATTTAGAGGAACTTCAACCCGGACAACTACGCTAGAGGTTCTCGTCAATAGAACGCCAATACAGCCTTTTGCTTAACTAAGCACGGTTTAGGGCTGAGTATTCGTGCTGAGACGTTTTAGAACAAGTCCAGGGGGCGATACCTAGCAATTTAACGATCAGCAAATTGCCTTTACTTTACCGCGATAGTTTGTTCATCTGCCTGTGGCACGTAAGCTGCAATTCTCGATTTAGCAGAATCCAAAACTCGTTTTCGCAAAGAAAAGTGAGCAAAATTCAGTAGAATGTCGAACTGATAAGTGCCAGCCTTGTCCGCTACTGCTTACGTGCTTTGTGGCGCGTTTGTCCTTGATTTGGAATTGCGTGTATGTTCAAACAAATAAAAGAAACTCTTTTTGGTAGTTCTGAGTCTAGTCCTGACCGACCTCTGCTTGAAAGCGACTCGAGCCCAGATTTGCGCAATTTTCTGCGGGCAAAAAAGGATGATGTATCGAGTCAGACTTCCTCTCTTTCCGAAGCTTCCTCGGAAAACTCCAAATTAGACACCAACAGCGGCTTAGATAAGAACGCTGAGAGCGTGCTCGATCAAATCGATAAAGAATGGGAACTGCAACAGGCGGCATATGCACGCGCGAAAATAGAACGCGATATGCTGATAGATGCCAACACGCGTGCTGAATTCGAACAAGAACTTTTATATAAAGTAAGAACTAGGCTTCTCGCTGAAAAACAAGCTGAGAAATTGGCAAAAGAACGCTTAGAAAGCGAGCAGCGCGGTTTGCAACTGGTCAAGGAACGTGAAGAGGCGGAATATTTGACTTCAGAGCTTGAACGTTCTCGAATTGAGGCTGAAAAACAAGCGGCCGCTTTGGCGCAGGAACGCCTAACAAATGAAACCAAAGCGGCTTCTAAGACAAAGGCTCACCTCTCGGCGACTGAGAGAGCCGAGAAGACAGCGATTGAGCGACGTGAACTCGAACAAAAAGCCTTGATAGCTGCCCGTGAAAAGCAGGAAGTTGAGACGGCATTGATTGCGGCGGCCAAACGTCGAGCTGAAGTTGAGCAAGAAGCGCTAGTGATCGCCCAACAACGTGAGGCTGAGGAAAAAAGATTGCTCGACTTGGTGACTCAAAGAACCGAGGCTGATGAAGCATACTTGAAAGCCTTGGAAGAGAGAAGATTGGCAGAAACCAACGCCGAGGCAATGGCGCGAGAACGCCTTGAAAAAGAAAAATTGGCCGTCCAACTTGCTCGCCAAAAAGAGCAAGAGGCTGAAGTAGAGATTCAGCAGAAGAACGCGACGATCGAGACAGAAAACGCTTTAATCAAAGCGGCAAAACTCACGATTGCGGTCGAGCAAGAAGCGAAGGTGAAAGCGACGGAACGACTGTTGGTCAGTCGCCTAGCGGAGCAACGAATACAGGAGCGTATCGAAGCCCAGAATGAAGCGGCCCAGCTCTTGCATCAGAAGATGGAGCTTGAAACTGAACTTATGGAATCAGCTGTATCTTTGTCGATGGCTGAGGATGAAGCGGAACGCAAAGCCAAAGAACAGCTGATGTTGGAAGAGTTAGCAGCGCAACGTGCGGAAGAACGTGCCATGGCTGATCAAGAAGCCGCACATCAAACTGAGCGTCGATTAGCAGCCGAAGCCGAATTGTTGGAACAGGTGCAGAAACGCTTACGAGCAGAAGAAATTGCGGCCAGTGCTTCGGCGCAACGTCTTGCGCACGAACAGGAACTGGAGCGCATGCAAGAGAACCGTTTGAGTGCCGAGCTTGAAGCCGAGAGACTTGCTCGACAGCGTTTAGCTGATGACGAAGCAGCGATAGAGACTGAAAAGCAACGCTTGCAACAGGAAGAGAAGTTGATTGTTGCGGCGAAAGCCACTCTCCAAGCTGAGGCTGAGGCTGAGCGGGCGGCGCGCGAACGTATCGAGATAGGTATCGCCGCCCAAAAAACGATGCTTGAACGCGAGCAAGCTGAGATTGACGCACAGCGCATCATAGAACAGCGTATTCAGACTGATGCGGAGTATGTGCGATTAGCAGCAGGTGAGGCCGAGTTACAAAAGCAGCTAGAACGTCAAATGCACGAAAAACTCGAAACGGAAAAGCGAGCAGAGCAAGTCGCCGTTCAAAAACTACGGTTGGAAGAGGAAAGATTGCAAAGTATGGGGCTTCAACGCGATCTTGAGAAAAGCTTGGAAGAGTTGAGAAGATCGTGCGAAGAGAAGGAACAGTTGTTATCAGAATTGCTTGGGCAGCGACAAGAAATTGAAGCACAGTTCACGATGTCTGACGTCGAGTTCGGTGAAATGAGCTCGAAGCTTGAAAGTGAGAAACAACGCCTCGCCGCTGTACATCAAGCGATTGCTGTTGAAAAAGAAGCATTGCGGATGGTACGTGTGAAACTCGGAGCGGAAAAGGAGGCTGCTGTGGTCGCACGTCAATCTTTGATGCGCGAGAAAGAGCTTCAAGACTTGGCGCAAGAGAGGCTAACAAACGAGCAGAATTTGATTCAGCAGGAAAAGGAGAAACTACAAGTTAAAGATGCGCTTCTGCAAGCAGAAGAGCGTCGGCGTGACCTTGAACAACAGGCAGAATTTGCAAATGCTGAACGCCTGCGTTTAGAGCAACAAGTTGCTGAGGCCGAGGAGGAATTGGCACGGCGAGCCCACAGCGATAAGCAATTAGCCTTGGATATCGATACAGATTTGAATGCGTCGCCGACGTCACAATCGTTTGATGAGTTGAAAACAGCAAAATCACATGCACTGGTGACATACGATGGCAAGGATGATTTTGAGCTGTATTTGGAATCGAGCAATCGCCAGCGCAGTCGCTCAAACTTTGTGATTGCTTCTTTCCTGATTGCACTTGTGATTGCGCTACTTGCTTACTATTGGTGGCAACAGAAGAATATGGCAATGAAGGCGACGTCTCAGACACAGGTGGTGAGGAAAGCGGCGCAAGGGAAGCCTCTTGAGCCGAGTATTCAAGCTCCCCAGGATCCAACTTTGTTTGCGCCAAAACTTGATAAGTCTTATGAAAAGATGCCGTCAGAGTGAGGTTGCAAGCACCTTGACTATCTCAGATGCTGGGGATTAAACGCTAGAGGCAAGAGTGCACCTGCAGTTGTTTCTTTAAACTCGCCATGTAGGTTTCCTAAAACCAGCTTAAGATTGTGTCCACCGAGTTCATGTATTACTTGGCGACAAGCGCCACATGGTGAAATCAGATCTGAAGTGTCGGCAACAACCGCTAGTTTGTCGAAGTCGCCTATGGAATACCCTTCTGCAAAAGCCGCACAAAAAGCGGTTCTTTCTGCGCATTGACATAGGCTATAGGCCGCATTCTCAATATTGCAACCGTAAAAGACCCGGGCATCTTTTGTTGCGAGTGCTGCACCGACTTGAAAATTTGAGTAGGGAGCGTATGCACGTAGACGTGCACGCATCGCCGCGTTTAGTAGTTCAAGGCTATCCATCATTTGTTTCTCCACGTCGGGACTTGGTTGAGTCATTGGATCAGGGGATAAAGTAGCACGATACTACAAGGCGTGAGACGCAAACAGTGTTGTTTGGTGAATGTGCACGAGAACTCTCCTTTTGTATACTTTCAAACACCCCTGTTCTTATTTTTGATTCTATGGCGAATGGCGACGGAGGAGATGCAAGTTAGAACAGCATAGGCCTAAGGATAGAAAACTGGGAACTCCAGTTTCGATAAGACTCTAATCTTTATGGTCGTCCGTGTGAGTTAAATTTTATGTTCTTAGCGAGTCTCCATACCATCTCCGAAAGCAATAGAGAGGAACTTTGAGTGAATATTTGCTACTATTTTTTCCTAGAAGTTAGCTAAAGCTATGACTCCAACGGCAATACAAACTGCACCAAGTATGCGTTGTATACGATCACCCTCATCCAGCAAGTGACCGCCGATTAAAGCAGCAAACAGCATCGAGACTTCCCGAGCTGGGGCGACGTGGCTCAGTGGCGCGGCCTGCATCGCGAACAGTACTAGCACATAAGAAATAGGGCTAATGGTGGCGACGATCACTGCATATTTCCATTCCTTTTTCCAAGAGGCGAGAGTTTGTTTTCGGTCGCGCAGCATCGATGGCAAGAGAATAGCGAGTCGAGCATAGTTGCCAAAATAGTCGACTAAGATTGGAGACATGACTAACACTTTGACCGCGTAGCCATCAAGCACTGTGTAAGCCGCAATGAAGACTCCAGTGAATAGTCCGTAAAAAAGTCCTCGACGTATTCGATATTGTTGCTCGATATCGTGATGCTCATCCTGCAAGCTTCGCAAGAGTCGTGGCCCACCCGCGATGAGGAAGACACCACTGACGACGGCGATGATGCCAAGACCACCAATTAAGGATAAGTGTTCGCCTAAGAATAGGATGGCGATGGTCGATGATAGTAACGGTCCCGAGCCACGTGCCAAGGGGTAGACCACGGTTAAATCTGCTTTACGATAACCGCGCAGTAAGACGATAAAATACAGAACATGCAGTATGCCGCTGAGGCCGATGAAGGTCCACTCCAGATATCCCCAAGCGCCAATCACGTCTTTACCGACGTACAAACCAACTGGTGCCCAGACCACTGCCATGATGAGAGCTGTGAGACCCGCAAAGCGTACATCGCCCCCCGCTTTTTTTGCGGCGATATTCCAAAGTGCGTGAATAAGTCCAGCGAGGATGACGAGGAAGAAAGCAGTGGTAGACACGAGACCGGAGGTAACAAAAAGCTGACAGTGTACTCGTTTTGCCCGTACTTGGAAAAAAAAGGGTGTGCCAAGCACACCCCTGTGAAGAAAGCTGAATGCCAGCTTAAGAAACGCTTACTGTAAAGTAGCAGTGATGCTTGCACCGTTTGATGCGGCATAAGCTTTTACGAGTACATAATATGTTCCTGCCTTAGGTGCCGAGATGGTGATCGTTTCCGTATTGGTAGAGCCATCGGATTTTGCGTCGTAGGAGGCAGTTGTTGGCGCCGCACCAAACTTCGCGTAAATATCAGTGTCACCTGTGCCTCCGCTGGTTTTGAAGCTTAAACTCGTTTTTCCGGCTGGAACATTGATGGTAAAGGTCTTGGTCGCGTTGGTCGCCATGCTGCCAAGGCTCACAGGGACGCCAGAGGTGAGGACGTTGCCTGGGCTGCCTTGGTAACTTGCAACGAGGCTTGCGCCACTGACAGCAGTTGGAGCATTGACGAGAACATAGTAGGTGCCTGGCGTTGGATTTGGAATCGTGATCGTTTCATTGTTATCGGCGCCAGCGGACTTCTGGAGATAGCTGGTGGTACTTGGATTGGTGTTCAATTGAACGTATAAATCCATATTACCTGTACCGCCAGAAGACTTGAAGCTCAGATTAGTCGCACCATCAGTAGGTACTGCGAACGAGTAGAACTTGGAAGAACCTGCGGCGGCCGAGATACTGACAGCGATATCTTTTGTCAATGGAGTGGTCGTCACTGCTGGACCATCACTACCCAATTCAACGGCGAATGAAGTCGCCAGTTTTGCGAACTTCAGGGCATGTGTTGCTTGGCTGCCAGTGTTGGCGTAAGTGTCACCAGACGTGTGAATCTTAGGATTGTCTTGATTCATTGCCGTTTCAAATGGCATTGATGTCGGGTAGCCTTGTGCGTTCCATGATGCGTGGTCAGAACAGGCGTAGCCACAGCTGTCGGTGCCAATCGTTAAGGTCGGTTGGTAAGTTTTGATCAGGTTAGACACAAAGGTATTTTGCGCTGCATTGGTATAGTCTTGGAACAGATAAATATCATTGGCAGAACCTTTGTAGTTGGTCATGTCGAGTTGAATAACGCCAACTACATTCGCACCATCGGCTTTAAACTTTTTGGCGATCTCTGCAGAGCCTTTGAGACCGACTTCTTCAGCAGCATATGCCATGAACTTGATCGTGCGGCGAGGGCGATAGTTGGATTCCATCAATACCCTGATGGTTTCGGTTAAGCTTGCAATACCAGACGCATCATCGTCGGCGCCAGGTGCACTGGAAGTTTCCGAGTTACCAGAGAGATTGATGGAGTCAAGGTGACCACCAAGGACCACTATTTCGGACGCATTGTCTGTGCCTTGGATAGTCATGATCACAGACTTTTGTGCCCATGCTGCATGGGTGAACTGTTCAACCGTCACATAGGATTTTCCAGACGCAAGAGTAGACCATTTGTTTTTGATCCAATTCGAGCCATTCACACCACCAGTTGTCGTGTAATAGCGGTTAACGAAGGACGAGAGATCAATAATCGTTTGGCCGATGTTTGACGCTTGCATTTGGTTGAGCAAAGGTGTCACGGTAGATTGGTTGTCGATCGCATAGGATGGGGCTGGCGCCAAGCTTGGAGGCATCGCATATCGACCGTTCCCGCCTGCAAGCAGTGCTCGACCTGCCACTTCACTTTCGTGTTCAACGAAGCCGCCACATCGATGAAGCTTGCTATGGATTGCTCCGGACAGCGCGGCGATTTGAGACCGTTCAATTTGTACGAGATGAACTTGCTCCTCAGCAGGCGCCCCAGGTACTCCAGTAGTTAAAGTACGGGATTGGCTTACGACCATGTTTGGAGCAATCTTCTTTAATTCTTGAAAAGCGCTATCGCCGACGGTGATCCAAACGCGTTGCGAACCTGCGCTGGTGAGGGTAAAACTACTTGCTGTCAGCAATAAGCCTAGAAGCAAGCCAGACATTACTTTTTTCTGCATGTTCATCTCCCTAAAGATGTGGATTGTGTCAAATCTTGTAGTTGTCATTGGCCCTGCACAAAGAACCGGATTGGGTCTCCGTGGGCAACTTGGAGTAAAACAGAGAACAAGAATGTCGAATAGTTAATTGTTATTTCTTTTAACAAGTTGCTAATGCAGGTATATTTTCAGAAAAAATTGTATTTAAGATTGGGGATATTTTTTGACCAAAAATGAGTCAAAATAGGAAAAAGATAAAATAAAGCACCACCATCAATTACTTTTTATATTTTAGGTTTTTACTTTTGAGTATCAAATAATGTTTTTCACTGGTAAGCTTTTGTGACTTTTTTGCACATAATTTAAGCTGAAGAAAGAATCTCCTAAAGCGGCGAGAGGAATATTTTAATGACGACGATGAACCGAAGCATTGCGATAGCGACGTGCGATGAATTACCTGATCTATTTGGCGGCGAGCGATTTTTGGTCCCTGAACTCGAAAGTTTGGGGTGGAGTCCATCGATCCAAGTATGGGATGATCCGCATGTAGATTGGACACAATTCGATCTGGTCTTAGTACGTTGCGTGTGGGATTACCACCAGAAGCTAACGCAATTTGAAGCTTGGCTCGCCCGTTTGAAAGAACTAGGCGTAAAAGTCTTGAACGACATCGATACGATGCGTTGGAATTTGGACAAGCGATATTTGTTTCAACTCGCTGATGAAGGTTGTCGTTTGATTCCTGGTATTTGTGTCGAGCGTGGTGACGCTCGATCTTTGTCGCAGCTATTGGATGAATTGGCGGTTGAAGAAATCGTGGTCAAGCCTGTGCAGTCAGCCGGTGCTTGGCGTACCTTGCGTATTCATCGAGGCAATGCGCAAGAACATGAAACGATCTATGCCGAGTGGCGTCAGGAACAGGCCTTTCTTGTTCAAACATTTATGCCTGAGATTGTTGAAGAAGGTGAATGGTCTTTGGTTTTCTTTAACGGTGAATATAGCCATTCGCTGTTGAAACGAGCCAAGCAGGGAGATTTTCGCGTGCAGTCTGATCACGGCGGTGTGGTTGAAGCGCGCAACGCATCGGTTCGCATGCAAGAGCAAGCGGGTGCTCTCTTACAGAAGCTCGATCAGCGCCCATGTTATGCGCGCGTCGATGGCGTGTGTCGCCATGGCGATTTCTACTTGATGGAACTTGAGTTGATCGAACCGGAGCTTTTCTTGGAAGTGGATCCACAAGCAGCAACGCGGTTTGCGCGAGCTATTTTGGCGGCAGTGGAAAATTAGACGGCAAGGTGCAGCGCTAGTTCGCGCATTTTCAGAAGCGTATTGAAATTACGTGCGCTACCAGTTTGTGCTGCGGGAACCACTAATCGACTCTTCCCCATGCCATCAGGGTAGTAGACGTAAATACAGCGCGAGCCTATTTGAAGCTGTTCTGTGCTGTGCGCTTTGAGATTGTTCAGCGCATCGGGCATCGCCTGCTCTTGCAAGAGAATGGCGACAGTTTGATTTCCCGGAAATGCAGCAAAAGGATTGTTGTCGATGATTTCGTTGAGCTCTTCGAGGCTATAAACAAAGCATCGGATGTTATTGCCGGTAAGTTTGAACAAACCGTCTTCGATCGCTTCTCGACTTTGATCGCACGACCATCGACTGGTGAAACAAACGTTGCCACTGGCGATATAGGTTTTGACTTGCGATAAACCGGCTTCGACGCAAATTTGTTGGAGATCGCTCATCGCCATCTTTCCAGTGCCGCCAACATTGACGGCACGCAGGAATGCGATTTGTGCTTCTACTGTCATTATTTCGGTGCTGCACTGAGTAGGATGACGATCAAAGCGTAGAAGCTTAGAGACATCATTGAAATGAAGAGCAAAGCAACGGTACGCCAGAGTGTACCAAAGACTCCAAGTTGATAGGTGTAACGTAGCTGTTTATACATGTGAATCGGCGTGCCAAAGATGAATAAAAATCCGGCTGTTGCTTGCCAATTGAAATGACCCAGTAGCACAACCGAGGTCGTTAGTAGGCACATGAACGACAGTGAATACAAAGAGAACACAGCATGGTCGAACATCACCACGTTTCGCTTAAAAATAAATAGTAGCCACAAGAACGGAAGCGTTAGTGGCATCAACAAGAAGGCGAAACTTGCTGCATTCTTCTTCATCTTGTATTCGACTAGTTCGCGATGACCTTCGATATGCTTGGTCAGCTGATCGAGCCAAGGAATGTCGTTGAGTTTCGTATCAATTTTTCCGTCAACTTTTCCTGTATCCGCGTCTCGCATGGAGAAGCTACCTTCGATAGCGGGTTTTTGCTCGGACTTCTTATCGTTTGCGTTCGCGTCAGTTTCTTTCTTCATCAAGGCATCTCGTTTTTTCGAGAGGTGAGCGATGTCAGACTCGACGAACTTCAACTTTTGTCGACTCACGGAAAGCTTCTGCTGGGCGACTTCATCGCCCTTATTCGCGATTTCTTTCAACTCAAGATTTGCCGCTCTCAGTTTTTCTTGCTCAGCTTCGAGTGCCTTGATTTCAGTATTGTATTTTTCTATTGTCGGCGGCTTACCATCGAGACTATCGATCTGCTCCTGAAAATCGCGCAACTCCCGTAAGCTCTGATGATTTTCTATCATGGTGTCGAAATCGAATTTTCCATCCTTTTCGTTCTCTGCTTGTTCTTTTAATTGTTTGTCGATTTCAGTCGTCAGCGCGGAGACCTTCTTGACTAAGGTTTCGCGCGGTAATTTGCCATCAATGAAATTGGTGTTGGTATCGCTAAACACACGAGCGAATACAAAGAACATGAAGAAGTTGAGGAATAAGAATAATGCCAAGGGCGAGACATAGGAGGCGCGTTTACCGTCGATGTATTCACGTGTAAGTTTGCCCGGCTTGAAGATCAGTGCAGGAATGGTGCGCCACGCTTTGGTATCAAAGTGAAAAATGCCATGCAGGGTTTCCTCAACCATATGCCACAGCGACCGGTGGAGATGGCCAATTTGACCGCAATTGTGGCAGTATTTTCCGGTTAGAGCGGTACCGCAATTGGCGCAGTTTCTATCGCCTGCGGCATCGTCGCGCGGTTTTTCATTGCCATTATTTGCATTCCCGAGTTCATCACTGACGACGATCGCTGCGAGAGTTTCACCCGCGCCACTTATTTCGATACCCATTCAAATCTCCTTTTGCCGATATGCTTTACGTGGCCTCGTGACCGGTCAGCAATAATTCAAGTACGGCTCTCAAAACTTTCTGCTCATCGCGCTTAGTGACGCGCATCCTTATTCTTTTCGGCGCGACGTTGCAAGACAAAAATAGGTTGCGCCCATTCGGTGTCTTTCTTCTTTTTGCTGGTGATCAGCGTCAATTCCGATGGATCGTAAACGTCGGTGTTATGCGTCAATGGCGTTGTCATCAAATACTGCGCATCAGTATTCTTGAGGAACTCGCCGACCAATTGAATATTACGAATATCCAAGTGAGCGAATGGTTCGTCGATGAAGACGAAGCCGCCGGTGCCATCTTCGGATTTCAAGAGACCAATCAAGAGAATCAAAGATTTCATCACCTGTTGACCACCCGATGCTTCACCGTCGTTGAGGCCAATTGGACCCTTTCCGTCGAATTTAAAGCGCACATGCAAGCCAGCTTGCGCCAATAGGATGTCGTCGTTTTCCAATTTGACGGGATCGGTGTGCACTTCAATCCCTGCGAGTTCGCCGAGTTGTTTGATATTCTTGCTATAGGTTTTAATCGTGTAGCGCAAACGATCCATGTAGGCAGCACGGGCATTGACCGTGGCTTCGATGGCGCGGTTATTTTGGTAACGGCGTTCGTCGGTTTCCGCTTGGCGATTGAGTAGCAAGTTGTTGAGGCGCGTATATTGGTCGACCACGGTGGAGTCAGTCTCCCAGTCATCACGCGCTAAGTTATTGGTCAGACTACGCAAGCGCAATTCGACTTGATGCACGTTTTCGTGTTCAGCGACCAGTTCTTTACGATGCGATGGGCGCTTCCAATTCAGTGGCAGCGTATGCCAAGTTTCGCGCATTTTTCGCAAGGTTTCGAATTGCTGTTTACGTTCTTCTGCATGGCGTTTTTCCGCCGTGCGCAGTTGAGCTTCATTGTCAGCAATTGCGGCTTTGGCTTGTTCCCATTTGAGATGCGCAACCGTACGCTGCTCGGTCGCTGCTTTCAGCAATGGAGAAATCTCACCGAGGCGCGTACCGACTTCAATACGTTGTTGTTTCAAGGGCTCAGTATTGCGTGCTGCTTCTTCGAATTCGGCATGGCGTGCACTCAATTCTTTTGCCGCATCGACACCGGCTAAACGTGCTTTGTATGAGGAAATCTCACCTGCCAATTTGGAAATCTTGATCGTCAATTGATCCTCTTGCGCTTGCAGGCGCGGCAGCGCTTTTTGCAGGGCTTCCAAACGTTGTGTACGACCTGCATTACCGAATCGATAGCGCGAGACTTCGACAAACAAGGAGCGACCACCACGGCGTTCGAAATGATAGGCTTCAGGTGTAATCCATTCCTGCGTCTTCGATAGGCGCATGCCTTCGTCGATACTATCGACGGTTTCGATACGCTCTAATTGCTCGATTAACCAAGCTGGTGCTTTAGCGTTGAAACTTACCACCGACAACAAGCTAGAATCTTTGACGCTAGGTGCATTGATGCGATCAGGAACGATGAAGTGGCTGTAGCGTAATTTTTCACCGATACGATACGCGGCAGAAGCATCGCTAGGATTGTCGAGCAGGATGACGGAGGTGTAGCCACGCAAAACGCCTTCCACCGCGCCTTGCCATTTGGCGTCAGTGACTTCCACAATCTCAGGCAACATGCTGTGTGAGATGTTCGCTTCGTTCAATGCACGGCGCATTTGTCGCACGTTTTCTGGATCGGGCAAACTGGCTTTGCCTTGCAAGGCCGAGATGGTTTCCATATCCGCGGCGATACGCTGACTCAAAGCATCACGTTCTTGTTTTTGTTGCGCCAGCTCGGCTTCTTTTTTCTCGAGTTCATCCGCGATATTGGCGATATCCGCGTCAGCTTCTGCTGCCAACTTTTGCAAACGCGCTTTCTGTTCCAACAAACTTTCTTGTGGTTTTAACTTGGCGTTGATATGCGTCAGTTTCTCACGCAGTGCGTTTTCTTCTGCTTCAAGTTCGGCTTCTTTCTTCTGAGCTTCGCTATGCAATTGCGCTTGCTCGGCGAGTGCCATGCGACGCTCGGACAGCGCCTCATCTTGTGTCTTCAAATAGCGCTTACTTGCGCGCAAAGCTTGGCTGGTTTGCGCCGCACGTTCTAGATCTTCGTGATATTGCAAGGTCGGCAGAATCTCTTCTTGCAGATCACGTTTTTCTTTGGTCAGACTTTCCCATTGATGGAAGTTGGCGACCTTTAAACGCAAACCTTCGAGATTGGTTTTCGCGCCTTCAAGTTCCGTTTCGAAACGCTGCAATTCAGTTTCGGTATCACGTTGATGGCGTTTTGCATCGTCATAGGCGTCAAGCACTTCTTTGTCACCGAAGACTTGGAATACGAGGTCTAGCAATTGGCGTGGCGCGTATTCGCACAGCTTATCAGTTTCACCTTGTTCCAAGGCCAATACTTTACCCATCGCAGAAGACAAGCCCGCATGTGAGAGGCGCTTACGATAGGTTTCGACGCCGAGCCAATCATTTGCATCTTGAATTTCTTCAATCTCGACTTTGCCACTTCGCATCAAGTATTGACGCTTCCAGTCGCCGCCATTCTTTTGAATTTGGCAGAACAAAGTCACTTCATCTTCATACAAGCCCGACATGCGGAAGGGGCGATTTGAGATCTGCGCACCAACCGCACTGTTGTCGACCACGGCACGAATCCAAGCTGTTTGTTGACCGGAATGGCGCGCATAATGTTTATACGAACGTCCCATCGAACATTCCAAACCAAACAAAGTACGCAAAGCGTCGAGCAAGGTCGTTTTGCCTGAACCATTTTGTCCAGCGATGGTAATGATCTTGGCATCAAGCGGAATATTCTTGATACGTTGCCAGTAATCCCAGTGAACTAGTTCGAGTGATTTGATATGAAACATGGTTCTTGTTTTTCTTTAAAAATGCGTGTTCGGTGGCGTTGCTCGATGTAATTGAAGGTCGCGCTTATTCTTGTGCCGGGTTATTCGGCGCGTCTGTTTCGGCGTCTGTTTTTTCAACACTTTCAGAGTGAGAATTTTCCGATGTGCTTACTTCGACCGATTCAGATTTGGCTTCTTCAGCGGTTTCGACTTTGTTGTCGTCGGCTTCAGCTGGCGTGTTGTCTTGTTCCTCGCTTGCGTTGGCACTGGCCTCTATTGTTGCCGGCGTGCGTGGCATAGGAATATGGAAAATGTCAGACAGAGCACCGTTGATAATGCGATCTTTCAATGCATCGGTATCCATCAAGAGGTCGAGCAAAGGACCTTCCATAATCAAATCGCTTTTACGTTCAATGAAGCCGAGACGCGCCAGTTGACCGAGATTCATATCCATACGCGTTTTCTTACCAAGCTTTTCGCCGAAGTCGGCGAGCAAGGTGCGGTAAGAGATGCCAATCGAGGTTTCTTCGGCGCGCGGCATTGGTTTTTCTTTGCCGAACATATCGGTTTGATCTTCTTGTGCCAGTTGATGCGCTTCTTGGCGTTCACGCTTAGGCAAAATAATCAAAGACCACAACACCACCAACAGCGCTACACCATCGCGTGCCAAACCGAAATTATTGTTCTGCCAGGTGTCCTTGGTGCCGAAGACTTTGGATTCAGTATCGCGCGTTAATGCCAGCGTGACGTAGTCGGCATACACGTTGTCGACAAACTTCATACCGCAAGCTTTTAAACGCGCGTCGACATCACTACGGAAATTCTCGTCTGATAGAGCACGCTTGACCAACTTGTCTTCGCGTTTCAGAGTTTGGTGCGCCAACAAACGCGCAATCAATATTTGTGCATCTTCAGTCATGAGTCTTTTCTTCTGTTGGTGTTTGTTCTTGTTCTGGGTTTGACGCTTTGTTTGTTCCACTTTGCGCGTCGGCAGCTGCTGCATTATGTGCATCGGCGGCAGTCACACCGGTAGGCATCAAGCTCGCAATCGAAATCGCAGCGACATGTGGATCGCTCATTTTCTGCATGCGATCTTTGGTGTGGAATTCCAGTGGCAGACGTGCCAACATCGCCGTCGCACCTTGCAACGAGGCTTCATTCGCATCGCCGATCAATGGTAATAGCGAGGCACGGTAGGAAGCGATGGCGAAGCTGGCAGGCAACAGAACCTCTTGCAGTGGCTTGCCTTTATTATTGTCAGGGCCGATGCTATTGGCGTCGATATTGCTCAATAGATCGAGCCAGTGATCAAGCTCGAGCAAGGCTTCGCTGGTGTCATTCGCAATGGAGGGCGCGTCTTGACCGCTTGGCAAAACGCCCAATACCGCAGAGCCACGATTCGCTAGCAATTCACTTTCAGCGACGTCGATCATTTCTGAAGGCGTGATGAAATGCGGCGTAACCGGATGCGACAGCGCACCGTCGGCTAAGGACGCCAAATCCTCGCGCTGCAACAGCCACATCTTGATATCGGTCGTCGATAAACCTGACTGTCCCAAATGTACACGCTGACGCTCGATTTGATTCAAAGCCCGCGAGAACATCCCTTGCATATTCAAGAGTGCACTTTGGGCACGCCCGATCGCTTGCGCGGCACGATGCGTCGCCGAATCGGCACGACTATCATTGGTGATCGCATGAATAATTTGCGAACCTTTTTCTACCCAATCACAGGCGGTATGCCATTTCTGCTGGGCGGCGCGCAATTGGAATTCTGAGCCCGAGGCGATCGCATCAGCGAACTCTTCGGTCAGTTCAATTAAGCGACCAAGCAAGTGATGCAATTGCTCGACTGAGACGCCGCCAACCGCTTGCGCCCCAGCGACTTGCGTCAGCATATAGCTCATCTCGGCTTGATCGTCTTGCTGTTCAACTTGCACCAGCGATTCAATCGCAGCTAAGGCATTCCGTGCCATCGGCGTGATGCGATACACCGATTGACTTTGATCCCACACCATCAAGCCGGTACTACGCAAACGCGTCAATACGGTTTCGAGTGCTTCGGGTTCAAGATAGCCCAATTTGGCATTGATATCAGCGCGACTCAATGCTGGTGTTTCCACATCAGAAGCGAGTTCGCGCAAGACCAAAAGACGCATCAAAACGCTATTGATGCCGCCGTGGAATAATGCCGTGAAAGCTTGCAGCATGGACTGCGCCCGGCGCAAAGGCGCGAGAGCGGAGACATCGTCGGGGCTTAAATTGGATTTGAAGTAAGATTTGAGACTGAGATCATTCTGATCCGATAGGTCGTCTTCAATTCTCGCTATAGATTCGTCGTCAAAATTGTGCATGCCGCATTTTACCCGCTGACGCATTGCTTTAGTGTTGATAAAACGATACTTTTGAGCCGTGAGGATCGGAAAATCCAAGGACTGCTTCAAGCAAGAATGAAGAGTTTGACAAGATCTGTAAGCTGCGGACGGAAAATCCGACTAATTGGCGAGAAGTTATTGAAAATTACCGAAAAAAGCGGAGTTTTGAGGAAGAAAGGGTGTCATGATGAATGAACAAGCAAACTTGCAAACGGCCACGCTCGGAGGCGGTTGTTTTTGGTGTACTGAGGCAGTTTTCCAACAAATTCGTGGTGTTACTAGCGTGGAGTCTGGCTACAGCGGGGGGCAAGTTCATCAACCGAGCTACGAACAGATTTGTACGGGGCGCACCGGTCACGCTGAAGTGGTGCGCCTGCGCTTTGATCCACAGGTGATTAGTTACGCCGAAATCCTCGATATTTTCTTCGTAATTCATGATCCGACCACCTTAAATCGGCAGGGCGCAGATACGGGCACGCAGTATCGCTCTGTCATCTACTATCACGATGCCGATCAAGAACAACAAGCGCGCCTCGCCATGCAAAGAGCCGCAGGAATTTGGTCCGATCCTATCGTCACAGAGCTCAGTACAGCACCGCAGTTTTATATCGCCGAGGACTACCACCAGAACTATTTCCGCCGCAATCCGCAACAAGGTTATTGCTCGTTTGTGGTAGCACCGAAAGTGGCAAAGGCCCGTAAATTGTTTGCGGACAAATGGATCGTGTAGTAAGTGAAGGCGAGCATCGATTCAACGGTAATTCCTAAATGATTTGATCGAGAGAGACGCTATTGCGAAATAGTTATTTCGTTTAAGCTAGCGCCTAATTTTCTCGCTCGGTGTTCGAGCGCGGAATGTTAGTTGACTTTTAATGAGGCCGAGCCCATGTTGATCAAAAAACTCTTTCGCTACTTTCTATATCTCGTTGGTCTATTTCTCGCATTGGTGATCGTTTTCTTTGTTAGTAATGTGTTTGATGATCCATTGAAGCCAGAGGTCGCGAAAGAGTTGGCGTGGGAAGCTCCAGCCGATTGGAAGAGCAATAACGCGTTTGTCCTACAGGCTGCGATGGATAGTGGCTTGCCCGTGACTGAACAAGATGCCTATGATGTGGGCGTGCGTCGCATAGAGAAATTTATCGCTTCATTTAACACGGGGAAGCTGGTCGAACCTGAGGAAATCATAGCGAAAACCAACGAGGAGAAATTTAAGCTCAGCGAACGTTTGTGTGACTACGTCAAAACCCAAAATTGTGTTCAGTTTTATCGACAGCTTCCTGCGGCTTCGGTCTCGCAACTCCAGCTTGAACAGCAAACGCAGTTGCGTTTACTCGCTCTGATGAAACAGCAACCTCGTTATCAAGAGGTTTTGCCACCGAGTTTGTTGCTACCGTTTCCTTCGTATCAAAAACTACTATCTGCGATAGAAACTGAAAATTTGATCGCTGTGCGGAATTTTGAAAAAGTGCCCACCGAGTCTTTGCATGCGTTATCACAAAACTTAGAATTTACAAGCAGACTATTTCGAAACTCAAGAAATTTGATTGGGAAAATGGTATACACGGCTGCGCTGCAAAAACAGTTACGCATGGTCCGTGAGTTGGCACCAGTGATAACTGATGCAAAGTTTAAGGGCGATGAACTCCGAACATTGCAGAATATGCTGAATGAGTTAGCCCGAGAAAAACTGAGTCTAGATACAGCGTTGCTTGGCGAGCGTCAGTTTGTTCTGAACAATGTGAAGACGATGTTTAATACGAAAGATGCGACTGAAGAAGCGGCTTGGTCTGATTACATCGCACGCGGGCTGATGCGAAAAAATGCCGCCATGAACTTAATGTACGAATGGCTGGAGCTTGATCGCGAGTTTTTCCGGTCCGATGTTCAGCATTACGCGCAAGCGAAACAAGAGCGTGATCGCAAACAACAAAATCTACTCGGTTGGGGAATTGATCCCTACTATTTACGCGATCCCATCAACAAGATCGCGATTTCGGTCATGCAGGGGACCTATGATTCTTATTTCGAACGTGTTTTAGATCTACGCACCAATCTCGATCTGACACGTCTGCAGCTTGCTTTAGC
>CAYWNE010000001.1:49041-93809 GCA_964459555.1 uncultured Burkholderiaceae bacterium
TTTAGCTTCCTATGCAAAACAGCATGGCATTGAGCTTAAGGGGGCGGCCACTGTTGGGTATGTGTCTTTTGATGTGGCTGAGGGGAAAACGACTTTAACGGCGACAGCGTTTCAAGCCTCAAATCAAATCTACCAGAACGCCAAGCAAGTTCATTGACGTACTGGGAAGAACTTTGGCTCAAACCAAGCGCTTATGCATCACCAAAGCGTCAACATATCCCAAGCTCGGATGTGCAAATGCCTCAGGCAACCGTGCTAGGGTTTCAAAGCCGAGCTTGGTCCACAATGCCACTGCAGTCGTATTGCTCGCCACGACGAAATTAAATTGCATGGCGCGGAAACCAAGATCGCGGGCAAGCTGCTGAGAATGTTCGCACATCGCGCTGGCAATACCTCGCCCGCGTGCTTGCGGCGAGACCATATAGCCGCAATTGCACACATGCGCGCCGCCACCTAGTTGATTCGGTTTGATGTAATACGTGCCGAGGATGTGGCCACCTTCTTCGACGACCAGCGTGGCTTGCGGCGCGGTCATCCAGTTTTGATACGCCTGATCTTTGCTGGTGTCGCGTGGATAGGTATAGGTGTCGCCAGCACTGACCACAGTGTGAAAGATAGACCAAATCTGGTCGAAATCAGCATCGGTAGCTGGGCGTATTTGCATGGGCTGACTACGGGAAGAAAATGTGAAGCACAAACTTCAGGAATGCAATTTCATGATCTGAAGTTTGTGCAAATTTAGCTTAGTGAAATCGTGAGTTGAGCGGCGATTTGATTGATCGTACCAAGATTAAAAACAAGATCAAAGCAAGATCAAAACAAGATCAAAAATTACTTACCGCGTGCAGCCAAGACTTCATTCCATTGCGCGACCAACTCTGCTTGCGAAGCGAGCAACGCAGCAGTGTCACCCTCGACCGTGACTTTCTCAATCTTGTCGCCACGCGCAATGCTATTCACAACTTTTTGATCATCAGCACTGACCACCACACCAAAGACTGTGTGCTTGCCATTCAAGTGTGGCGTTGGACCATGCGTGATGAAGAACTGGCTGCCGTTCGTACCAGGACCAGCATTGGCCATTGACAAAATACCGGCACGATCATGTGGCAATTGTGGTGTGCATTCGTCTTTGAAGCGATAGCCTGGGCCACCCATACCGGTACCATCTGGGCAACCACCTTGAATCATGAAGTTAGCAATCACGCGGTGAAAATTCAATCCATCGTAGTAGCCACGTTGAATCAAATTAACGAAGCTAGCGCAGGTGATCGGCGTTTGATCTGCAAACAAATTAATATTGATGGTGCCTTTACTCGTCTGCATCACAACTTTGAGTTCGCTCATGCTTATTCCTTTGAAAAATTTGATAAAAAAGTGTGTGCCATTCTACCAGTCGCTTCAAGCGACACCAAGGATGAATTTTTTAACTAGTCAATTACATATCTAGTTAAAAATTCGTCTAGTGTTTTGTCTGCAAAATGAAACTCAACTGCTGCTCAATTTGAACGATTGCGTGAATTCTCATATGAAAGTGGTAAATTACAGTGAGAAAAATGCAGATCAAAAGGTGGGGCGAGTCTTTCACTTTCGACCTTCGCTGCCCATCATCGAGTAGTTGACTGCTTCGAGAACCGAGGAGAAACGGTATGCTGTACCGGCAGCAAGGATGCAGATCGAATAGCGTGCAAGTGAAGGACTTTTCCTTCCTGCGAGCTCTCTGTTTGGCATTCTGTTTCTGCAGCGTCATTGTGACGAAGCTTAGTGCCGATGCCAGCGCTGCAACTGATACATCAGCTCAAACAAAACAAGCCGTCACGGCGCCTATGTTGGGTGCGCCGGCTATCAATAATTACGACCCCAAAGTATACAAATCCCATAGCCAAAATTGGGTGGCGGTGCAAGATGCACGTGGTGTCATGTACTTTGGGAATTCTAACGGTATTCTTGAATTTGATGGCCAGCGTTGGCAGTTGGTTGCAAGTCCCGGCAACTTGATGGTCAGAGCGATGACCATCGCCGCCGACAAAACAATTTTTTATGGTTCGATAGGGGACTTCGGCTATCTAGCAATTTCACCAACGGGAAAAGTACACGCTGTATCGCTTAAAGATCGCATACCAAATGGCGAGCAAATGTTTAATGACGTCTGGCAAGTGGAAAGCACCAGTTCTGGCGTATATTTTCTGACGAGGACAAAAATCTTCCGTTTCTATGACGGTAAAGTCAGCGTCATCAATGCTAAGTTTGCGTCCTCGCAAGCAACCATCGTCAACGGTCAGCTTTTGTTTCTTGATGTGGAACGCGGACTTAGTTTTCTTGAAGGGGATCAAGTAAGGCCGGTCAAGGTGTTGGCAGGATTAGCCAATGGTCGCCGCATGGTATTGACGACAATGGCGCCGCATCAGGTGCTGGTCGGTCGGATCAGTGGCGATTTCCATCTTCTCAATCTGCAGACACTGTGGGATGAGACACAGCATCGTTATCAGGCTGAGCGAGAAGATGTGTCGAGTGCACAAGTCATTCAACGTATTCCAACTGCCGTCGATGGGTTGTTGGACGAGGCGCACATGTATCTGTACAAAGCGCTCGCGCTTGATGAACAGAGTTTTGCGATCAGTACTGTGAAAGCGGGTATCCTCATCTTGAATCGTCAAGGACAGCTGGTGCGCGTGATCAACAAGAATGGGGGCTTACTTGATAATACGGTTGCTGGCATCTTCTTAGACCGACATCGCAATTTGTGGGCGCAAACGAATTCCGGTATTTCGCACATTGAACTGAGTTCACCCAGTTCTATCTTCACCAATCGCAACGGTATAGAAGGTATCGCGATCTCTTTGATCCGTTATCAATCTCGCCTCTTTGTTGGAAGCTATCAGGGTATTTCGGTTGAGACGCCGTTTCAGTATTCTGCCAGACAGGATGTGCCGCAGTTCCAAGTTTTACGCGACGGGCCGAGTGAAATTTGGGCATTTAAAGAGGTCGATGGCGATTTGATGGTTGCCACCGGGCGAGGACTCTACAAAGTAGAAAATGAGACCGCCACTCGAATACCAAGTGTCAACGCGAATAGTTACAGTCTAGGCACGAGTCCGCGTTGGCCGCACCATGTATTTGTCGGCATGATGGGAGGGATCGAAGTTTTCCGGCGTGACAATGGGCACTGGATCTCACTAGGAAAGATTCCTGGGGTCGAAGAAAATGTCCGAAGGATCACCACTGATAGTGAGGGCGAACTGTGGCTAAGTACCGAAGTGCAGGGCGTCTTACGCTTACGGTTTCAAGGAGAGAAACCGACGCAAGTGGGTATCCATAGACTTGATCTGAGCAACGGCCTGCCAGAAATGGCCTCCGGTCGTTTGACCAATTTTGCGGGTGAATTGTTTCTCTGTAGTCGCAAAGGTCTATTCCGAGCACAAGTGAAAGAATGGAATGACGATGGCGTTGACGGCACACAATTTGTCCGTGAAATGCGATTTGGTAAGCACTTTGGTGATGGTAGCCTTGCACTGAACGAGCTACATAGCGATGGAAAAGACGGTGTTTTTGTGCAGGCGGAAAATGGGGTGCATTGGTTGCGTCCCGACGCTCAAGGGAATTATGTCGAGATTAGTCAAGCTTTCGTTGGGGTACCTCCGCCAGATGAGTCTCTCTATGTTGATGGAGAAAACGCGGTCTGGATTGCGGGAGAGAATCTTTATCGTGTCGATCTGCAGAACTCAAAGCGACGTCCAAAGCTGTTTGCCGCATTGATTCGTCGAGTTTCTGCAAATACCAAAGAGCCAATTTTTGATGGTGCCTATGGGATTGCTGGGGCTATGTTTGGTACAGAGTTGACTACTGCCAAATTGCGCCAGTCTGAGCAGGAGAGCACGCAATTAGAGTATAGGCAGAATGCCTTGGTTTTTGAGTTTTCCGCTCCTTATTTTGAAATACCAGGAGGCACGCGATTCCAATATCAGCTTCAAGGATTTGATAAAGATTGGAGTGAATGGGATACGACCACCAGTAAAGAATATACCAATATCCCAGAGGGAAGCTACCATTTTAAGGTACGCGCGCGGAATGCTTTTGGTGTGGTGAGCGAAGAGGCTGTGTACGCGTTTCATATTCTTCCACCTTGGTATCGTAGTCTTTGGGCATATGCGTTATGGACTTCTTTAGCGATCATTTGTATCGTTCTAACACTCGCTGCCTATACTCGCCGTTTGCGGAGAAACGAACGACGCCTCGAAGAAGAGGTTAGGGCTCGGACCAAAGAAGTCGTGGAACAGCGTGAAGCAGCAGAGAAGGCGCGCCATGACATCACTTTGTTAAGCGAAATGGGTAGGAAACTTACAGCGTCACTGGATCCTCGGGCGATTCAAGACAGTCTTTATACCTATGTCCAAGAATTAATTAGTTGCACTACTTTCGGCATAGGGATGGTCGATTGGGAGCGCCGTCTAATTCGATTTGAATATGTTATTGAGAATGGAAAGGTGGTTGATCCATATATGCGTAGTTTAGATGCACAAGAACAGCCTGCTGCACAGTGTGTTAATTTTGCTAGTGAGTTGTTGATTAATTCCTTGAGTATCGATACTAGAGAATTCGACAGCGTTCTTCGTTTGACTAGAGATGACGACGATTTTTTGCACCGCTATGCTCGGGACGTCGCAATGCCGCGTTCCGCCATGTATGTACCAATGATGTTGCAAGAAAAAGTCATCGGCGTGGTATCTGTGCAGAGTGAATATGCTAATGCATTCCATGAAAATGACCTTGTTGTGCTACGTTCACTAGGTGCCTATGCGGCTGTTGCTTTCGATAACGCAGATTCGTACCTTCGATTGCGCCAAACTCAGAATAAGTTGGTTGAACAGGAAAAATTGGCGGCACTTGGTTCGGTGGTTGCCGGAGTCGCTCACGAGTTGAATACTCCAATTGGTAACAGCTTACTTACGGCTAGTTCCTTAAATGAGATCACGGGCATATTTGTTGATGAGATTCATTCTGGTACGGTGCGGCGTTCGCGCTTGGATTCTTATGCGGAGAAAGCAAAAACCGCATGCGAGTTATTGATACGAAATCTTTCCAATGCGGCAGATCTTATAACGAGTTTCAAGCAAATTGCAGTTGACCAAACTTCGGACCAACGACGCCAATTTGAACTGAAGACAATGGTCAGGGAAGTGTTATTTACACTCTCAAATCGCCTAAGACGAGATGAGCATGAAGTGCATCTGGATATTCAGGAGGGGATTCAATTGGATAGCTTTCCTGGCCCCTTAGGTCAAGTCATCACGAATTTGGTTATGAACGCGGTCATTCATGGCTTTGAAGATCGGCGTGGAGGAAGTATTACGATTCGTGGGCGTCAACTTGATTCTACAATGGTGGAATTACAGCTTCTTGATAATGGACATGGCATTGCGACCGAGCATCTACAACGTATTTTTGAGCCATTCTTTACAACTAAGATGGGACAAGGCGGTAGTGGACTCGGTTTGCACATTACGTACAACATTGTCACAGGGGTTTTAGGGGGCTCAATCCGAGTGGAGAGTGTTCAAGGAAAGGGAACAAAGTTCGATATCACGCTTCCGATCGTCGCACCTTATGTTAAAACGCATTGATATTTCTATCTCCGTTAGGATGTCACTTCCAAAGCTCGAACCGATAAGGCACTAGGCCTTGATGCAACGCAAATCGAATGAGTTCTACCTTTACGGTCATAGTGACGAGGGCTAGAATGAAGTGTTTTGGTCTTCGGAGAACCTTGTGCTTCCTGCCTATATTTCGCATCCCGATTGTTTCAAGCATCACATGGGCGCGCATCATCCAGAATGCCCTGAACGCTTAGGCGCGGTTAACGATCACTTGTTGATGAAGGGCTTGCTCGATTATATGGATAGCTGTGACGCGCCTTTAGCGACGCGTGAACAGCTTGCACGTGCGCATAGCGGCTTTTATTTGGATGAGTTTGCAGAAATTGCGCAAACCGTTCCTGAAGGCGGATTAGTGCAAATCGATCCGGACACAAGTATCAACGCTTATTCCTACCAAGCGGCCTTGCGTTCAGCTGGTGCAGTAGTGATGGCGGTGGACTTGGTGGTAAGTGGTAAAGCGCCGAGTGCTTTTTGTAATATTCGTCCGCCTGGGCATCACGCCGAGCGCAGCAATGCCGGCGGTTTTTGCTTCTTCAATAATGTTGCGGTTGGTATTCGTCATGCTGTGGCGGCACATGGTATTCAACGTGTGGCCTTGATAGATTTCGATGTGCATCACGGCAATGGTAGCGAAGACATTTTGTTCAATGATGAGCACGTTTTGATGTGCTCGATTTTCGAGAAAAACCTCTATCCATTTTGTGGCGATGTTCCCATGGGTTCGAATATGATCAATGTCGGATTGCCAGCGCGTAGTGGTGGCGAAGCTTTTCGAATAGCGGTTGAACAGCAGTGGATACCAGCTCTGCAAGCGTTCCAACCGGAACTCATCGTGATTTCGGCAGGCTTCGATGGTCATCGTGAGGATGACATGGGAAATCTCGGCTTGGTCGAAGCAGATTATGAGTGGGTTACGCGGCAGATCATGAAAATCGCCCAAACCTATGCCCAAGGTCGTGTCGTTTCATGTTTGGAAGGTGGATATGCCTTGTCCGCTTTGGGGCGAAGTGCGGCCGCTCATGTGCGAGTGTTGATCGGTGCAGATTGATGAATTGACTTCATTAGCATCGTAAAAAACGGATTGCAGAACTACGATTCGATTTCTAAGGTAAGTACAGGCCGACTATGAACAAGCACTACCTCACATCTTTGTTTTCGCCACGTTCAGTATTGATTTTCTCAGGAAGTCAGCATCATCCAGAGCGCCAATCGCCGATGGCCAAAGTCTTTATGCAGCATTTTCAAAATAATGCGTTTGAAGGCACTGTCACCTATCTTGATATCCACATGAAAGGCACACTCGGCGACTTGGCGCAATCGCGTGCTGATCTCGCCGTGATTGCGCTGCCGAATGAACAACTGGAAGCGGCTATGGAAGTCGTAGGACGTATTCAATGTCGTTCTGCGCTCATTTTGTCGATGGGAGTCGATGCGGCTCTCGCAAAACGTCTGCACAAGATCGCCCATCAACATGGGGTCTACTTACTCGGACCCAATAGTCTGGGATTCCAACGTCCTAAATTTCATTTAAACGCAAGTGCCATGGGTAAAATGGCGCAACCAGGATCACTAGCGGTGATCTCACAATCGGGAGCTCTCACTTCATCGATTCTGGATTGGGCGGCCAAAAATGGCGTGGGGTTTTCGACCGTGGTATCACTCGGTGTCAATACAGCCGTCGACATGGCTCAAGTGCTTGATTACTTAGCTGATGATCCAAGCACGCAAACGATAGTCGTGTACATGGAAAGCATTAGTGATGCGCGTCGTTTCATGAGTTCCCTACGTGCGGCTGCAAATTCCAAACCCGTGATTGTGTTGAAAGGTGGCCGACGTCCCGAAGGTTCAAAAGTCGCATTGACACATTCGGGCAATATCGTTGGTAGCGATGCGATCTTCGATGCAGCATTGCAACGTGCTGGAGCAGTGCGAGTGCATTCTATGGTGCAGTTATTCGCGGCAGCTAAATGTTTGTCAGCGCGCTATCTACCAGTCGGACGTCGGCTCGCAGTGATTTCGAATGGCGGTGGTCCTGCCGTACTTGCCGCCGATTTTGTGAATGAAGTTGGTTTGCAACTAGCACATTTACCGGCCGATGTGGTGAAAGGCCTGCAGAAAAAATTGTCTCCTTTTGCAGTACTCGACGATCTCATCGATTTATCGCAAGATGCGAATGAACACCACTATCGCGAAGTCGTAACGGCTTGTGCACATTGTGTTGATGTCGATGGCATCTTAGTGATTCTGTCACCGATTGCTGGCGTTGATACGGGGGCGATTGCGCAAGTGTTGGCGGATCTACAAACGACGGTCGGCAAACCTCTGATTACTTGCTGGATGGGCGATGAGAAAGTCACCGCGGCACGTACAATTTTGTTTAAGGCCGGCATCCCGAGTTTCCGTACGCCCGAGGCAGCGGTCGACGCTTTTAATCATGTCTCGCTCTTTCATCGTACTCAGCAAATGTTGCGACAAGTACCACCGCCTTTGTCGCAACTCGCCGAACCCGATATTGAAGGTGCGCGCATCTTAATCGAGAGCGTGTTAGCGGAACGTCGTAAAGTGCTGACTGAAATGGAGTCCAAAGCTTTGCTATCGGCCTTCCATATTCCCGTCACCAAAACGATTTTGGCGCGGACTCCAACGGAGGCGATGCTGGTGGCGAACCAGCTGGGATATCCGGTTGCTTTGAAAGTCGATTCTGTCGATATTCCGCACAAGTCAGAGGTACAAGGCGTAATCTTGAATGTGGCCAATGCTGCCGGTGTGCGTGATGGTTGGCAGAATATGATGAGCCGCGTTTCGCAATTGCGACCTGAGGCCAAAATCAATGGCGTGACAGTGCAAAATATGTCTGGCAAACCAGAAGGGCGCGAGATCTTCATTGGCGTTTCGACTGATGAATTGTTCGGACCCGTCATTTCGTTTGGGGCTGGTGGCGTGATGATAGAGTTGATCGCCGATCGCGCGATAGAACTGCCGCCTCTGAATCAGTTTTTAGCGAGTCGCTTGATAGAACGCGTGCGCTGTGCCGAGATGCTCGGTGCCTGGCGTGGTGCTGCTCCGGTGCAGCGTGAAGCGATCGAGCAAATTCTCTTGCGCGTTTCGGAAATGGTCTGTGCTTTGCCGCAGCTACGAGAGATGGATATTAATCCCATCATTGTTGATGCAGACGGTGCTTTAGCCGTTGACGCGCGTGTCGTGGTGGATCATTCGCCCTCTGAGCCGGGCAACTACGAGCATTTGGCCATCTCTCCTTATCCATCCGATCGTGAGATGGAATGGCCTTTGCGTGATGGTCGCGTGTACACGGTGCGACCACTACATCCACATGATGCTGAAATGCTGCAAGAATTGGTGCGACGTTTATCGCCCGAAAGTCGCTACTTCCGTTTCGTGTCGTCGATGAAGGAATTGTCGGAACGAATGTTGGCCAAGTTCACTTTAATCGATTACGATCGTGAGATGGCCTTGGTAGCGATTCACACTGAAAAACTCCCGAATCACGATGGTAGCTTTGAGGAAGTAGAGAGGATTATCGGCGTTTCTCGTTATGTGACGAATCCCGACAAAACGACTTGTGAGTTTTCACTCTTGATTGCCGATGATTTTGCTGGCCAAGGTCTGGGCACGCGCTTGATGTTGTCGATTATTGATGTGGCGCGCAGCCGTGGCTTGGCAATGATAGAAGGGCTGGTCCTAAGCAATAACGTCAACATGTTACGTCTAATGCGCAGCCTCGAGTTTGAAGTACGACCTTACGAAGAAGATCGCGATTTTAAATTGTGCGTGAAGGCGCTTTGAAATAGCAAATTCCAGTTGAAACGCGAACGGCATGGCGAATCGGAGTTTCCAGCGGTGCCGAGTATCTATCTTCCGGACCTTCTCTTCTTCTCCTCGTAGCGTGCAATGTATTCTGGACGAATCATTGCTTGGAAATAGTTTGGAATCCACGGCCTAGCGGCGAGCATAAAGCTCATTCTGTGTTTCTCTTCGAAAGGTAATACTGCGTCGAGCTGATGTTGATCAGAAATGTCTCGCGCCAATTGTTTCAGCCGCGTGAGGAAGGCTGCACTAGATTGTTTAGAAAGCATCACAGACACGAATTGCATAATCTCGTGTTTCCCTCCGAAGGTGGAATTGAGATAGTCGGCAAAAGACTCACGTTGATGGAAACGTTGGATAGGTCCATTGGGACGCCAACGGAAGGTTCTTGAGATCAAAAGTTTGATGCGATTGTTTGGCATCAATTCGAGAATTCCTAGGTGATCTAGACGAACCAAGTAGGCGATTACCTCGGGTTCGCTGATGGCGTAGATATCGACGATTTGTTCTAAGGTAAGAAAGTTCATCGCAGATACGGCGACAATGAACTTCTTAGGGTCACTGATCAATTCTTCTTCTTGCTCATAACTCAATTCATCAATTAATGACTCTTCATAGCTTCGCAAGGTTAGATCGTGCAAGCTGATTTCTGATGCATCAAGAATTTGATCTAACCTTTGCAGTGTCAGGCTTTTGGTAGAAAACATGCGCTTTACGCTAGACTCAGAAACCCCAATTCTGCGTGCTAACTCCTGATAGGTGATGCGTTTGGCTTTCAGTTCGCGTCTTAAAACATCGATAAGAGTCGTGGCTTTTGGCATAAAAATAATAACAAGATGAAAAAGTATCGAAAAATGATACACCACAGTACGAAATCCGCAACTTTCGGGATTGCTATTGTCGGATTTTCGGCCTTTATTGATAATGTTGGCGATAAAATGATACGGTTTGTTACAAAAGGCGTATCCTAGAATTGAAAAAATTATTCATCGGAGGCGATGGTATGGCGCTTGAGGCAGCAACGTTTGGAGCGGGTCGTTTTTGGGATACCGAGGCAGTCTTTCAGCATATTCGCGGGGTAAAATCCGTGCAGCCTGGGTACGCAGGCGGGTCTTTAGTTCGTACGTCATACGAAGAAGTATGTAGTGGCGATACAGGGCATGCTGAAGTGGTTCAGGTCCAGTTCGATACGGCAATCGTTTCCTATGCTTCCTTGTTAGAGGTTTTTTTCAAGATTCATGACCCTTGTGCCCAACCTTTCTCCGAAGGACTGAAAGCCTCTCCCCATCGCTCGGTGGTGCTTTACCATAACATCGAGCAGAAACGTCTCATTCAGGAAGCGCTGAAGAGACAAGAACGCATCTGCTGTTCAGCCTTGCGCACGGAAGTTTCCGCCTACCAGGGCTTCATCCCCGCAGAACAAGAACACCGCAATTTCTACAAAAACAATAAGAACGACCCTTACTGCCAAGAATTCATCATCCCCAAAATCATGCAATCAAGGGAGATCTTCGCTAGAAAAAAGTTGGCAGCTTGAGTAGCGATACTCAAGCAAAAAACAATTTGATGAGTAGCGATACTCAAGCAAAAAATAAATTAATGAGTGCTGGTGCTGTAACGAGAAACGCAATAACGAGTGACGCCGCCACAAAAGTCGATAAGGGCAGCGTGTTGGGAGTGGCGATACACAATCGTGTGGAGCAAGCACTTGAAGCCTATAACGTAGAACAGGTATCTTCTGCCGCTTAGACCCCGTGCTACTCCCTTTTAAAGGGGGAAGGACGCGATATTAAGATCGGTTTCCAAGTTGATGCACTGGCATTAGAGTGAAGAAAAAGCCAATATTCGTAAGGATATTGGCTTTTTGCTTTCCCACTGATACCAGCTTAAGGTTGCAGTCGCACGATTTTCCAAGTGCCATCGTTTTGTTTTTGGTAGACGATGCGATCATGTAGTCGTGAGCTGCGACCCTGCCAGAATTCAAGCATATCGGGGACAAGTCGATAACCGCCCCAGTGTTCAGGCCGTGGAGGGTATGCGCCATATGTGGCCACAACTTTGCTCAGTTTTTCCTCAAGTTCCGCACGGTTAGCGATCACTTGGCTTTGCGCCGAGGCGAGTGCGCTTTGACGACTACCAAGTGGGCGGCTATTGAAATACGTATCGTTTTCTTGTGCCGAAATTTTTTCGATGCGCCCCTCAATACGCACTTGACGCTCAAGAGCGCTCCAAAAAAACAAAAGCGCCGCATGGGGATTGGCTTCCAAATCATGCCCTTTTTTACTGTCGTAGTTAGTGAACCACGTGAATCCACGCTGATCAAAATCTTTGATTAAAACGATACGAGACGAAGGGCGTCCTTGCTGATTGACGGTCGACAAACTCATCGCGTTTAGTTCTGGCACTTCAGCTTTCATCGCTTGATCAAACCAAGTGCTAAATTGCGTGAAGGGATCGGCGGCGACCTCGTGTTCGGAGAGACTGGCGAGTTGATAGTCTTTACGGATATGGGCGATAGACATAGTAAATCACATTTCAAAATAAAAATTAGCGCGCTTCGATGCCACGACGCTGTTGCATCCGCTGGCTCATGTTTGCAAATTGTTCTGCGTTTAGAGTACGTGCTGCTAGAGGAGCGATCTGGGTTTCCTCTAGCTCCATATGGCTGACATAGAGGGTCTTGAATCGTTGAATCAGTTCGGCATCGAGCGGATACGCCTCGCCATTCGAAATGGCTTGGAGTTGTGTTCGTAAACCATCCCACAGACCTGCCATGACCTGATGTTGCTGCAAGATGGTTGCCAAATGCTGTTCAAAAATGAGCTTGTCGTCACCATTCACACTTGACTGCAAGGCAGGAAAAAGATCATGTTCTTCATCTTCATGATGCAAAGGTGCGGCCTGAATAAAATAGCGTAAGATCGCTAGTGCTGCCTGTTGTGCCTGCTCATCCGCGCCATGCTGTTGTAGGTGTGCTTGCAGCTTGTCGAGTGTCGCCAATTGTTTGCGAATTCTGTCGTGGCAATGCTTTAGCACCGCAAGCGGTTGATCGAAGCTTGGCGCTGATGCAAAGAGTGATTCGCTAGCCATAGTAAGCCGATGCAGAAAATAAAAGAAAATTATCCCTGATTTCTGAGCCTTGCGCTTGTGTCAGATCAAGTTCATTCAAGCGTTTTTGAGCGCCGTCAAGCTTCAGCGAGCGCCGCCTCCAGTATTGAACCGGAAATTGGTTGAAAAGCAAGCACCCGTCATCTTCCGGGAATAAACGCCTTGATCAGGTAAAATACCGACTTTGTCCCCCAAACCTGAGTTCACGAATGACCGAATCACAGCTAGATCCTCACTCTGTTGAAATGAATGAAGAGATTGACTACGAACGCCGTTTTGGCGGCGTGGCGCGTCTTTATGGAGCCGCAGGGCTCGCACGATTTCAACGTGCTCATGTCTGTGTGATCGGGGTCGGCGGGGTTGGTTCTTGGGTGGTCGAGGCTTTGGCCCGCAGCGCGATTGGCGCCATTACCATGATTGATTTGGATAATGTTGCCGAGTCGAATATCAATCGCCAAATTCAAGCAACCAGCGACACCCTCGGCAAGGCAAAGGTCACGGCTTTGGCGGAACGTATCGCCGTCATCAACCCGTTCTGCAAAGTACATCAGCTTGAAGAATTTGTTGATCCTGAAAATCTCGATCGTTTTATTGGCGCTCCGGGGTTTGATTATGTGATTGATGCGATTGATAGTGTGAAAGCCAAAACCGCCTTGATCGCATACTGTCGCGAGAAAAAAATTCCCTTGGTCACAATTGGTGCGGCAGGGGGGCAAACTGATCCAAGTAAGATTGAAATCCGTGACTTGTCTCGTACCGAGCAAGAGCCTCTGTTGGCTTTGGTGCGTAAGCGTTTGCGCCAGAATTTTGGTTTCCCACGTGGCAGTAAGAATAAGTTTGGCATCGATGCTGTGTTCTCGATGGAAGCTCTGACCATGCCTGAAACTGCCGAGACTTGCGCTCTGCCGGGCGAAGAAGCGAGTGCCGGAAATCAAGGTGCATTGCAGGCAGGGGTATCGGGCCTTAACTGTGCGGGCTTCGGATCTTCAATCGTCGTTACGGCTTCGTTCGGATTGGCGGCTGCGGCGCATGTCTTGCGCCGTTTGTCAGGACGAATCTAATCTGCATACCTTTAAGCCGCGTTAGCTTGGCGCGTCTGCTATTGGCCTGCGCTGAATTGGTTTTTATTTGTTCTTGCTTAACATTGCCCAAGCTACACCTGACAGACAAAGGAACATCCCACTCCATTCAATTAGCCCGGGTCGATATTGCTCTAACTGAATTGATAGCAAGACCGATATTAAGGGTGTAATCACACCTATAAAGACTGTTTTCTGAGCGCCAATACGGTCGATCAAAACAAAATAGCAGGCAAAGGCGATTACTGAGCCAAAAATCGACAGATAGAGCAGTGAGCCCCAATACTGAAAGGTTTGGGGAATGGTCCATGTTTCACCATTGAGTAGGGCAAACAGTCCTATCCACAGGCTGCCCCATGCCATCGCCCACGCCAAGGTTGCCAAGACATCCTGATTGATCTGACGTACTTTCAACACAACGAGATTGCCCATGGTGCTGGCGATGGTCGCGGTAATCGCCAGTCCAAGACCGAGCACAAAGTGCGGGCTGGCGATCGACTTGCTGCTTTGTTGGTCAAAAAAATGCTGTTTCAATGCAGGATAAAACAAAAAGAAGACGCCAGTGATAGAAATAAATGCGGCGATCCAAATAGGAAGTTTTAAAGCTTTGCCAAGAAAAACGCGTTCAAAGATCGGGCTCCAAATCACCATCAGCGAAAATAAGACCGCGACCAAGGCAGAAACTAAATACTGCTCCGATGAGTAGGTACAAACATAGGACAGCGAAAACGTGCAAAAACCATGCAGCATCAGCCATTTATGCTGGCGCCACGGAAGCACCAATTGGTGACGACGGATCAGGCACCATGCGAATAAGCACAGCGCAGCCAAGGCAAAGCGATAGCAAACTGATACCGCCGGAGCGACTTGGCCGAGTTGCTGTGTGATGGCCCAGAAGGTTGAGCCCCAGATCAGGGAAGCGATAACAAAAAGAAGAGAAGACGGCATGATTTTCTAAAATACGGAATGACAAGTCGCTTGACCACGATCTTTAAAACTACTGCCTTCGATAGGCAGAAAATCCCAATCATAGCTGGCGCTGAACAAACGCAGCCTGAGCACGCCGTGAAATTCATTTTGGCGAACTTCAGTGATGGACTTGGGAAAGAACATGGGAGTCAAGCCAGCACCTCCGGTTCCCACCACGAAACTGCGTAGGCCTAGCAAACGATCGATTTGTCCTTCGGCGTTTAAGGGGCTCAGGCGCTCGTAGTCATGATCATGTGCACTGAGCACCACATCGACCTTGGCGTTTGCTAATTGCTCCCAGATTGCCTGCATAAACCCATTGTTCCCATGCCCACCCGATGAAAAACGTGGATGGTGCCAAAAGGCGAGAGTACAGGCAGACTTGTTTTGTTTGAGCTCATTTGTCAGCCATTGCACTTGAGTCTCCATCTCAGCGCCACGTAAGTTGCTATTCAGTGACAGAATCAACCAAGTACCAAGTTGTTTCTTATAGTAGCTTTGATTTGCGCTGCCAGCGATTTCACCGAAATAAGCGAAATAGGCTTGGGCGTGAGGAACACCGTATTCATGGTTGCCTGGTGTCGGTAGTGTTGAGGCTTTGAACTTTCCCCATGTCGGACCATAGCAATCTCGAAATTCTGCGACCGTCCCGAAAGGATAAGTGCTGTCACCCAAAGTAAGAATGTAATTTTGGGCAGCTTGGACAGACTCGCGTTCGATGATGGCGGCGGTTTTTGCTGCGATGCTGTCATTGGCAGAATTTTTTCGGCAGTCTGCGATGTCGCCCGCCGTGAATATGTGAATACTTCTGTCCTTGTTGTTGCCACTAGCTGGCGACGCAAAGGCGAAATTGCTGTGCCCCCAAAGTCCAATAAGGAACAGGAGTACGGAGGGTAGGCTCAGTGAGCATAAGAGAAATTGGGACATACGGCATTGGAATCTAAAACCGTATTTTACGCTGACTTTGGCAAATCAACTTTGTTGCCTACTCGGCTGATCAAAATATGATCGCATGAAAAAACGGGCCCGCAGGCCCGTTCTTTTTTAGTGCTAGTGGAAGAGTGTTTTCAGCTCTTCTCCAGTTGTATGCTTATTTACCTTGTTTCGCTTGATCACCTGCGATAATCAAGTTGATATTCTCAGCCTTGATGATCTTACGTAGCGCATCGTTGACCTGCGCTACAGTGAGCTTGCTAACTTTGGCTTCTAAGTCTTTGTTGAAGTTGAAAGTACGGCCAGTGCTTAGATAGTTTGATAAAACACGTGCTAAGCCTTGGTCTTGGGTACGATCTACCTCTGCAGATTGCAACCAAGCTTTCTTCGCTTCCGCCAGTTCTGCTTCGGTGAAGCCTTCGGTCAAGGCTTTTTGAACTTCTTCACGTAAGGCTGCTTCAACTTTCGCCGTGTTTTGAGGAGCATTCAAGGCATAAGCGATCCAGAAGCCACTCTTGTCTTGTTCTGGCACGTTCAAGCTTGAGCCAACACCGTAAGACAGGCCTTCTTTTTGGCGAATACGATCTGCCAAGCGGCTGCGCAAGGCACCACCACCGAGCATGTGATCAGCCATGATCATTGCTGGGTAGTTTTCAGCCGTGTCATTGAGGGCGATTGGGTGAACCGCTAATAAGAAGGTCGTTGCTTTGTCAGGTGTGTTCAACTCAATTTTCTGACCAGTCACCGGTTTCATACTGAGTGGAATGCGGCTATACGATTGTTTTGCTTTCCAAGAACCGAACAATTCTGCCAATTGCGCTTTCAAGGCAGGCGCATCGAAATCACCGACAGCAGCGAAAGTAGCAGCTTGCGCACCATAGTAGTCATGGTAGAAAGCCTTAACGTCTTCGAGCTTAACGTTCTTGTTAGCCACGATTTGTTCAGCAATGCTGCGTACATGGCGTACATGACCTTCGGCGTTCGGATCTAGCAAACGTCCAAGTGCATTAGAAGCGAGCGGTTGTGGTTCAGGTAAGCTTTGTTCGAGACGACCAACGCTGCCGAGTTTGAATTCTTCAAATTCTTTCTCTGGGAAAGCAGGTGTCTTCAGAACTTCAGCCAAGAGTTTGATTGCCGCTGGCAGATTCTCACGGGTGGTGGTGATGCTGGCATTGACGCCTTCTGCATTGCCGCCGATCATTACTTGGGCGTTGAGCTTGTCGAAGCTATCTTTGATTTCTTGACGGCTGAGGCGTTCGCTACCTTTATTGAGTAAGGCAGCTGTGAAAGAACCAATTTCTGCTTTATTCGTGAGGCTGGATTCTGTACCGATATTCAAACGCAAGCTAACACTGACCGTGGCACCTTTTGTTTTCTTAGGCAACAAGGCCAGCTTCATGCCGTTTGGCAAAGTAGAACGCTGGGTACGTGTTTCGATGTTGGATGGAGAAGGATCAAAGGCTTCACCTTGTTCAACCACAGCACGACCTTTGTAATCTTTGACCAGAGCCGCAACATTCGGTGTCGCTGGCACTTCTGTGCGATCAGCGGTTTCGGTTGGGATGAAGCGACCTAAAGTACGATTGGTCGATTTGAGATATTTTTCGGCGACCGCTTGAACTTGTGCAAGTGTGGCTTTCTCAGCCAAATCACGATCAATGAAAAACAAACGCCAGTCACCGGCTGCCATCGACTCGGTCAATGCGACTGTTAAACGGGTGGTGTCGTTCATCGTCAATTGGATATTTTTTTTCGCATCTTGTTTTGCGCGATCCAATTCTTCCTTGGTGATAGGATTTGATTTCAGGTCCTCTAAAACTTTCAACATGGCGTCTTGCGCCGCGTTCAAGTCTTTGTCTTTCGGCACGACGGCACTAAAAATGCCATAGCTTGGTTCGAGATTGCTGACCGATTCGAAACCAACACGCGTTGCCATCTTGGTTTCGACCAAAGCTTTATGCAGACGACCACTTGGTGAGTTGGTCAAGATGTCTGCCAACAAGCCGAGATAGGTGGAGTCTTCATGTGAAGTTGGTGCCATGTGATAGCCAGCACCGACGAATTGGGTACCGCCATTGCGGCGCACGGTAACTGCACGTTCGCCGTCTTGAGTCGGTTCTTTAGTGTACGTTGGTTCGATAACGCGATTTGGTTTTGGAATGCGACCCAAAGTATCACCAATTTGTTGCAGGATTTTTTTCTCGTCGAATTTACCGGCAACGATCAAAATCGCATTGTCTGGTTGGTAGTATTTTTTATAGAAAGCGCGTAGGCGTGGAATGTTGACTTGCTCGATATCGGAGCGCGCACCAATCGTTGATTTACCGTAGTTGTGCCAGTCGAAGGCGACGGCTTGAATGCGTTCAGTGGTGACGCGAATCGGATCACTTTCGCCGATTTCAAATTCATTGCGAACGACCGTCATCTCACCTTTTTGTGTTTTTGGATTCCACAAATCGTTTTGGTCGATAGCAGCGTTTATCATGCGGTCAGCTTCGAGCGCCAACATTAACTTCAGGTTTTCTTCTTTGGCTGGGAAAGTAGCGTAGTAGTTAGTACGGTCGTACCAAGTTGTGCCATTGAATTCGGAACCTGTGGAATTGAGAATTTCAACTGGAGTCTTGGTACCTTTCTTAACGCCGAAGTTGGCACTCGGTTTGAACAATAAGTGCTCTAACAAGTGCGCCATCCCGGTTTCACCGTAGTTTTCGTGACGAGAACCCACCATATACACGATATTGGTTGTGATAGTGGGTTTGCTTGCGTCTGGGAAGAGAATGACTCGCAGGCCGTTTGGTAGTTTGTATTCGGTCATACCTTCAACCGAAGTGACTTTGGTGACAGCGCTCGATGCTTTGCTGCTCGAAGTTGGTGCTGCGACGGGTGTTTCGGTGGCGAATGCTGGTGAGATGATGCCTGCACTCAACATTAAGATAGTTATAAGTTTCACGTTGACTTCCTAAAAAACAAAGGAAACGCAACCATAGAGGATTCGAAAACTATTTGCAATTAGCTAAAAGAAATATCCGAAAAAATAATAAAAAAACAGCAAATAATGACGAGCTTGGATGGTGGTGTTGATGCTGGATACGATTCCAAGGATCAAAGCAGGCTGCCTTGTATTGGTAAGTCTAGTGCTGTCGATTCCGAGTCAAGCTTGCGTTTAGCTCTGATGCTGGGCGCTGGTCGTGCCCACATTTTTTCGGCGGGGTAATTCTGCAGAAAGGCGCGTGCCATCTCGGGATTGGTGCAGCTCAACCACTCATCGAAATCTTGCGGGTCGACGATAACCAAACTACGTTTTTCATCGCCGGGCTTGTGGAAGCGCTTCATTAAAGGGTGATCATCGGCATTGATGGTGATTTGGCAGAATGAAAAACTTAGTTGGCCGTCTTCCTCCTGCCAGCTGCGATAAATGCCCGCAACGGCGAAGTCAGTTTGATCGTGTAGGCCGATTTGCCAGCGTTCGGCTTTGCCGCTTTCATAATTTGGTTCGAAGAAATTCTCCATCGGCACCAGACATAATTGCGAACGGCGCCAGGCATCGCGGTAGCTCCGTAGTTCGCCTAAAGTTTCGGCGCGTGCATTCATGGTCGAGTAGCGTTTGACGCCCAGCGGCATCTTGTCCTTGGGGACCATGCTATAGCTTCCGATTTGAGCGCGGCGTCGCTTCAGATCATCGTGCGTGATAAAGGGGGCGCTGTAGTCTTGCCAAGTCTCAGGGCGCCAATCGATACCGGTTTGATCGATCGCATCAAACTTGGCGGCAATTTGATCTTTACGAGTTGGCGTGTAGTTGACACACATAATGCAATTGAACAGAGCTGAAATGAAATCGATGTTAGCATGCCATATCGACCGATGAAAGGAGGCAGTAGCATGAGCATGCAAGTGCAATCAATAGGCCAAATCGCCATCGCCGTGAGCGAAATCGCACGAGCTAAGATTTTTTATCAAGAGGTACTTGGCTTGCCACATTTGTTTGACGCGCCACCGGCTTTAAGTTTTTTCATGTGTGGCGATACAAGGTTAATGCTGACGACTTTGCAAGGCGACGTCGCTGATCATCGCACCTCGGTGATCTATTACAAGCTTGCGAGTCTTGACGATGCTGCCGCCCAACTTCAGCAGCGAGGCGTAAGCTGGGTACAAGTTCCGAGTTTCGTCGCCAAAATGCCTGATCATGATTTATGGATGGGTTTCATTCGTGATCCTGATGCGAATTTGATCGGTCTCATGGAAGAACGCCGTAGCTGAATTGTTGAACGCTGGCGGCTATGTGGCTGAGTATCTAGCGGCTTCGGTGACGATAGTGTGGAGTGCGATATCGTAGGTGTCGGCAGCGAATTGCGCTCGACTGATTTCATAGGCGACGCCGATGCTATGCGCATTGCGGTATTTGGCCAGTGTGCGATCATAAAAGCCGCCGCCATACCCTAAGCGGAAATTCTGTTGATTGAAACCGACGCAAGGGGCGACGATGCAATCAGGAACAACTTCTCGGGAACGATCGACTGGCATCGCAATGCCGTATGCATCTTGTTCCATAGCTTGCCCAGGTTGCCAAGCGACAAATTGCAATGGCTGTGCCTTGCCAATGACGATGGGTAAAGCTAAGCGTAGGCCGCTTTGGTGTAGTTCGTAGAAGCAGGCCAGTAGATCGGGTTCGGACTGTATTGGCCAGAACACTGCCAAAGTCTCAGGTTTGAGATCGAAAACCAAGGAGTACAAATGGCGAGCGATGGCTTGATCCCATTGCCGTTTGTCTTCAACGCTGATTGCCGTGCGTTGCTGTTTCAAAAAATGGCGCAATTCTCGCCGATTTTGCTGCTTCTCGTCAGCACCGAGTTCGCTTTGCGCTTTTACCTGATCTGATGGCTGTGTCATACTGTCGACTATTATGAAGTGATTGCTGATTTGCTGGATGTGCGGAAGTGTACACGGATAGCAGATGGCGGTCACTGGCATCAATTTCGATGGATTGAAAGTACAAATGAAGTATCTGATTGCAGGAAGCCTGCTCGTAACAGGTGTGAGCCTAGGCTGTGTCGCCAGCGCAAATGCTCATGGCGAGCCAGCAGGCAACGCCAATGCTTGGGCCAACTCGGCACCAGATCCAGCGATGCTGGCGCAACCTATCAATGATGACGATCGCTTTATGGCTTTGCGGGATGCGGCCATACATGAAGATAGCAAGGCGGCTCAATTGCACGCAGCGGCTTTGGGTAAATATGAGATTCCTTCCTATGTGGATTATTATCAGCTACGGGCTCGCTTGCGCAGCGCGTCGAACGCTGAATTTCTGCAGTTCTTGAAAAAATATGAAGGCAGTGCGATCGCAGACCGCCTGCGCAATGATTGGTTGTTAGTACTCGGCTACCGCGGAGATTGGACTAATTTCGATCAACAATTGCCTTTGTTTGTGGTCAATGACGATAGCCAAGTAAAGTGCTACGCCTTGCTATCAAAAGCCCAGAAGCAACAAAAAGTAGCGGTTGAAGCGCGCGCCTTGCTGAATTCGCCAAAGCAATATGGCGAGGGCTGCTATACCTTAATCAATCAATTGGTGGAACAGGGACAATTCACTGATGCCGACTTGTGGGCACAAATGCGGATGGCGGCGGAGAGTTCTGCTGCACCTCTGGCTAAACGTCTGGCCGAGCTGTTACAAGTATCAGAAAAGCGCGTGATGGAGGCATTCGATAAGCCTAAAAACTTGTTGAAAAAAGAACCTGCGCATGATCGTGTTAGTAAAGAACTGTTTTTGCTTGCATTGACGCGGGCGGCCAAGGTCGAACCGGAAGATGCAGCGCAAGCAATGCAGCGTTATGGCGGAAAATTGACAGCGCCAGAGCGTGCGCAAGCATGGGCGCAAATTGCGCTTCCAACTTCGCAGAAACTACAAACGGAAGCTTATTCGTATTGGAAGTTGGCGGAGGGCGCGAATTTGACGCATGAAGGTTTCCAATGGCGGGTGCGAATCGCTTTGCGTGAAGGTGATTGGAAAATGGTGAAGTCAGGGATTCAAGCCATGCCAGCCACCTTGCGTAGCATGCCAAGCTGGACTTATTGGTATGGCCGCGCCTTGCAACAAGAAGGTCGGACCGAGGAAGCGCAAGCGATTTACGTATCGCTATCGGATCAAATGCATTTTTACGGGCAGTTAGCATTGGAAGAGCGGGGACAGAAAATTGGCGTGCCAGCGACGGCAAAACCGGTAACGCCCGAGGAAGTCAATTACGTCGCCCAGAATCCTAACTTGCAACGTGCATTGAAGTTCTACAACATGAACCTGCGCTTTGAAGGCACGCGTGAATGGAATTGGGCGTTACGAAGTATGAACGAGCGTGAAATCCTTGCGGCGGCCGAATTAGCGCGACAAAACGATATGCTGGATAGGATGGTCAACACTTCAGACAAAACCAAGACTGATATCGACATTAATCAACGTTTCCCCACACCGTTTAACGACAGTATGTACAAAGCCACACAGGCAGTCGGTGTCGACATGGCTTGGGTGTATGGATTAATACGCCAAGAATCACGCTTTGCGACGGCAGCGAAATCGCACGTCGGCGCTTCAGGACTGATGCAAATCATGCCGAAGACCGCCAAGTATGTCGCCAAGAAAATCGGCCTAGGGAACTTTGTACCACATCAAGTCAATGATGTTGAAACCAATATCAAGCTCGGTACGAGTTACATGAATATGGTCTTGTCTGATCTTGGAGGCTCGCAAGCTTTGGCATCGGCTGCGTACAATGCAGGGCCAGGCCGCCCACGTGCTTGGCGTTCGACCTTGAGTCGCACGGTTGAAGGAGCGATATTTGCGGAGTCGATTCCTTTCACTGAGACGCGCGACTATGTTAAAAATGTTCTCTCTAACGCGACTTATTACGCGGCGATCTTAGAAAAGAAACCGCAATCATTGAAAGCACGCTTAGGCAGTGTGTCGCCGAAGAATGTCAGCGGTGACGAACCCGAGTATCAATAATTTCGAAGAAGCGAGGCACTGCCATGCAAAACACTGATTTACAAACTGTGTTGGCCCCGATTATCGGCGACGACAAGAAACATAGTTTTCGTTTGGTGATTGGTAACAAGAATTACTCTTCGTGGTCGATGCGCCCATGGTTGGTGATGAAGGCCTTTGGGGTTCCTTTCGAGGAGATTTATATTCCACTCTATCACCCTGAATCGACCCAGAAAATTTCAGAGTACTCTCTGTCAGGCCGAGTGCCCGTGCTACTCGCGGATGACCTAGTGGTATGGGATTCATTGGCGATTTGTGAATTTTTGGCAGAACGTTTTCCGAATCAAAACTTATGGCCCGAGAGTCAAGCGGCGCGCGCAACAGCACGAAGTATTTGTGCGGAAATGCATTCCGGCTTAAATCAATTGAGAAGCGCCATGCCGATGAATATTCGCGCCTCTTTCCCAGGCAAAGGTCGTACCGCGGGCGCGCAAGCTGATATTGGACGTGTCAGTGAAATTTGGGAAGATTGCTTATCGACCTATGGCGCCCATCGTTTCTTGTTTGGCGATTTTTCGATTGCCGATGCCTACTTCGCTCCGGTCGTCATGCGCTTTAAAACCTATGGCGTATCTTTGGCGCCTGCCTTGCAAGCCTACTGCGAGCGTGTCGAACATCATCCAGCCGTGATGGAGTGGGTGAAAGCAGCGCATGAGGAAAAAGAGAGCATCTCTAAATTTGATCAAATTGACTAGCGATTCGTACTGCGTGATGAATCGCACACAAGGAAATGGCTGAATGAAAACCTATGTTGTTGGTGGCGCAGTGCGTGATCGTTTGCTCGGCTTGCCGGTGCAAGACCGTGATCACGTCGTGATCGGTGCGACACCAGAACAAATGTTGAAATTGGGTTTTCGCCCAGTCGGCAAGGACTTCCCAGTTTTCCTTCATCCGCAGACTCACGAGGAATATGCATTAGCGCGCACCGAACGTAAAACTGAAAAAGGCTACAAGGGTTTTGTGTTTCATACCGATCCTAGTGTCACGCTCGAGGAAGATCTAATTCGTCGCGATCTCACCATTAATGCTATGGCACTCGCTGAAGATGGCACCGTGATTGATCCTTTTAATGGCCAAGAGGATTTGCGACAAGGTAAATTTCGCCATGTTTCTGACGCCTTTGAGGAAGATCCTGTACGCATTCTGCGTCTAGCACGATTCGCTGCTCGCTTCTCACTGCCACCACATGAATTTAAGGTTGCGCCTGAAACCATGGCCTTGATGAAGCGCATGGTGGCTGCAGGCGAAGTGGATGCCTTGGTCGCCGAGCGTGTTTGGCAAGAAGTGGCGCGTGGTTTGATGGAGGCCAAACCATCACGCATGTTCGAAATCTTGCGTGAGTGCGGTGCTTTAGAGCGCTTGATGCCTGAACTCAATCGTTTGTGGGGTGTGCCGCAGCCTGAGAAATATCATCCGGAGATTGATACGGGTGTGCACGTGATGCTGGTAGTGGATTACGCAGCGGCGCAACAGTTTTCCTTAGAAGTGCGGTTCGCAGCTTTGATGCATGATCTCGGTAAAGGCACGACCGATCCGGCAATTTGGCCACGTCATCATGGACATGAAGAACGTGGTATCGATCTGGTGAAACAATTGTGTGAACGCCTGCGGGTGCCCAGTGAATGTCGCGACCTTGCCGTGATGACAGCACGCGATCATGGTAATGTGGGTCGCGCTATGCAGATGCGTCCGGCAAGTTTGCAAGATATGCTCGATCGCAATGACGCGATTCGCAAACCTCAGCGTTTCTTAGCCATGCTGGAAGCCGCACGTTGCGATTGCTTTGGTCGCTCTGGTTTGGAAAATATCAGTTTTCCGCAACAAGAATTTTTGGGCAAAGTATTGCAAGCTTCCTTGTCGGTGAATGCTGGTGTGATTGCTCAGCAGTTTATCGGGCAACCCCAGAAAATCGCTGAAGCGGTGCGCATCGCACGTATCGATGCGGTACGTCAGGTTTGCAAGGGCTATGCTCAATTTGAAGGCGACGCATCGCTCTAAGCCTCTTCAAAAACATCGCTGAAATATTGCGTCTTTAGTTTCCCCCTTGATGAAGTAGACATCGCTGCTTGCGATGTCATATTGTCGTCATATCTATTCACTATCATCACTCCTGTCTTAGGCGGCGGAGCAGCGATCGATGTGCGTTGCCAGTCCTGAGCGAAAAATAAAAGCACTATCAAAGTGCTCGGGTTTTGTTTTCACACTCAGATGATAGATGTCACCATGTTACAAAAAATTTTTAAAGTTGCTGTTCTTTCTTTGTGCGCTTGTAGCGCTGCGGCTAGTGCAGATTTTCGTCCGCCTAGCGCGCCGACGGGATCCTCGGTTTCGCCAACTTTGTTGACTGCCGGAATGTTCCGTTTGGAATCGGAACGCAGTTACAAACTGAGCTTGCAAATGGCATTGGGTATTCTGAACGGACATACCGAGGTTGAAAGAACAGGTTCTTTGCAAGCGGTTGAGCGTTATCGTAAAGAATTGACGAAGGCGGTACAACGTTCTGACAAGGCAGGAAAAGCCTTTAATCGTGTCAATGTGGCGCTCAATGACCAAGTCGAAGGCTTGGCCAAACTCAATGCCAAAAATGCGGCAGCCATGTATGAGGTCAACGAAGATCTCTTGATCAAGATGAACTTCCTATCTTTTGCTTTGGAAGCCGATACTTCGGACAATTCTTCGCGTATTTCTGGGCTTGCAATGCGCCAGGCATCACTCGCACAACGTATGGCTAAGATCGTGCTACTTCGCTCGATGGATAAATCAATGGCCGCAAAACAAGGTCTGCAAGTCGATCTGGAACAGTCTCGCATCGAGTTCCTTAACGGCATGAATTTGCTCGCCGCTGAGACGAATAACGACAAATTTTTGCGCGATCGTATGCAGTTGGTCCAACAGCAGTGGATGTTTTATGACCGCGCTTTGCAAGCAGGCGGGATGAAGGCCGAGGATCTGCGCAACATCTCTTCGACCAGTGATCGCATTGCCGAGATGATGGTTGAAATGGTACGCCTCAGCTATGGCTTGACGCCCGACCCTAGAGTGATCGCGGAACGTCGTTAATTTTCAAGAGAGTAAATAATGAAGCATTTTTCTAAAGCACAAGTATGGGTCAGCTCAGGCTTATTTTTCATCGCTGCTGCCTTGAGTTCGCAACATGCCTCGGCGCAGTCACCAAGTCTGATCAAAATCGATGGTTCTAGTACCGTTTTCCCGATTACAGAAGCAATCGCCGATGGTTTTCATGAGAAAAATCCTAGCGTTAAAGTGACGGTTGGGATCGCCGGAACCGGCGGCGGATTCAAAAAATTCTGCAAAGGTGAAACCGATATTTCTGATGCTTCGCGTCCTATCTTGAAGAAAGAGATGGCGGAGTGCACGAAGAATGGCATCACTTATATGGAATTGCCGGTTGCTTTCGATGCGATCACGGTGGTGATACATCCAAAGAATAAATTTCTCAGTAAATTGACGGCAGAAGAACTGCGTAAGTTGTGGGAGCCTGCGGCGGAAGGTGTGATCAAGACTTGGGATCAAGTCAATCCAAGTTGGCCTAAGGAACCGATCAAGTTGTTTGGCCCAGGTAAAGAATCCGGCACTTTCGATTACTTCACAGAAGCGATCATGGGAAAAGCTAAGGCGAGTCGTAACGATTACACCATGTCGGAAGATGACAATGTCATCGTGCAGGCGGTATCGCGTGATGTGAATGCATTGGGTTATTTTGGTTATTCCTATTACCAAGAGAATAGTAAAAAATTGAAGGCGGCAGCGATCGTTGCCAAGGACGCCAAGGCAGCTGTGTTGCCATCGGTGAAAAGCGTGGTTGATGCGAGCTATCAACCGCTGGCACGCCCTTTATTTATCTATGTGAATGCAAAAGCGGATGAGCGCCCGGAAGTGCGCGCCTTCGTTGACTATTACCTCAATAATGCAGACGCAGCAGCGAAGCAAGCCAAGTATATTCCACTGACTTTAAAAGACTATCGTCACACGGCAGTCAATTACAAAGTAAAGAAAACAGGCACGGCATTTGGTGGCGAACCTGAAGTGGGCGTCACAATTGAGGAACTATTGAAGCGCGAACCTAAGAACTAAGCACACGCAATACCATCAACGGCGCTCCGTGCGGAGCGCCGTTTTTATTTATCTGAACTCAAACCCCACTCAAGGGTAACGCCGTTGTGTCCTTGATTTCTTGTAAAGCAAAGCTCGATTTCACATCGAGTACCGCCGGATGTTTCAGCAAGGTCTCCATCATGAAGCGCGAAAAGTGATTCATGTCCTCGACCCGCACTCGTAGCAAATAATCCATTTCACCCGTCATCGCATAACAGGCCACTACCTCATGCCACTGAGCGACTGAGGCCGCGAAATCTATGCGCGGTGAGCGCGAGTTTCCCTTCGCAGGCGCATCAGTGTGTTTCTCTAAACGGACATTGATGTAAGCCAGCAAACCTAAGCCAATTTTTTCTGCTTCGATCAGTGCAACGTACTTGCGAATCACGCCTGCATCTTCTAGTCTTTTTATACGGCGTAAGCAGGGCGAAGGTGAGAGGTTGACGCGCTCGGCGACTTCTTGATTGGTTAGCCTACCGTCGGCTTGCAGGATAGCCAAGATTTTACGGTCAATTTTGTCGAGTTCGATGCGAGACATTTTATGCTCTAAGAATTTGTTTTGATGGCATATTATTGCTCAAATTATTGCTGGCGTGGGTTATTTTGATATTTTATGGCGTATTCAGGGCCTTATACTGGCGGTTTGATCTAGCGCAAACTCGCTTGAGTGATTTACTCGGAATTGTTAGCTGTGACGGCTACCGGTTCGAGGTCGGCCCAAGCTGTTTTGTCATTAATTTACTTTGGAGATGAAGATGAGCTTTCAAACGTGGGAAAACCCAATGGGCACCGATGGTTTCGAATTTATCGAATACGCAGCCCCAGAACCAAAAGAACTCGAAAAACTATTTATCGAAATGGGTTTCACCGCGATTGCTAAGCATCGCACCAAAAACGTCACCTTGTATCGCCAAGGTGATGTGAACTTCATCATCAACGCTGAGCCAAATTCTTTCGCACAACGTTTTGCTCGCAAACACGGTCCTTCCGTTTGCGCTTTCGCAATCCGCGTGAAAGACGCGAACTTCGCTTACAAACGTGCATTGGAATTGGGTGCGTGGGGTTTTGATAATCAAACTGGCCCAATGGAATTGAACATTCCAGCGATCAAAGGTATCGGCGATTCTTTGATTTACTTCGTCGACCGTTGGCAAGGTAAAGATGGTGCTGAGAAAGGTGCGATCGGCAACATCAGTATTTACGACGCCGACTTCGTGGCGATTCCAGGCGTTGATCCTAACCCAGTCGGACACGGCTTAACTTACATCGACCATTTGACGCATAACGTCCATCCCGGTCGCATGGCTGAATGGGCAGACTTCTACGAAACTTTGTTCAACTTCCGTGAAATTCGTTACTTCGACATCACTGGCAAATTAACTGGTTTGAAGTCTAAAGCGATGACTTCTCCATGCGGCAAGATTCGTATCCCAATTAACGAATCGTCTGATGATAAATCTCAAATCTCTGAATACTTGGATCTGTATCATGGCGAAGGTGTTCAGCACATCGCGATGGGAACAGACAATGTCTATCAAACCGTTACAGACATGAAAGCTGCTGGCGTTTCCTTCCAAGACACAATCGACACTTATTATGATTTGGTCGATCGTCGTTTGCCAGGTCACGGCGAAGACGTTGAAGCCTTGCGTAAATTGCGTATTTTGATCGATGGTAAGAGCACAGAAACGACCCGTGAATTGTTGTTGCAGATTTTCACAACGACTGTCATCGGACCGATCTTCTTCGAAATCATTCAACGTAAAGGTGATCAAGGTTTCGGTGAAGGTAATTTCCGTGCTTTGTTTGAATCGATTGAGTTGGATCAGATTCGACGTGGTGTATTGAAGGACGAATCTAAAGCAACCGCATAAACAAGCCACGAAACACCGCCCCAGCGTTGTTGCAGCTAACTGGGATGGTGTTGAGTAAACGTGGGGTTGGTGGGAACGCCGCCCCCAATGTTGTGGTAATGATTCATGCTCCCTTTGCTGTGCTGAACCAAGGGATTTCGAGCTCACAAGGCTTGATGGAATCAAAAAAGAAAAGGGCTGACGCATGACGTCCGCTTTCTGTTGGAGACCAAAATGGATACTTCTGTTTCGAATGAAGATTTCCTCGCCACGGTGGCGACGAAGTCGAACGGTGCCGCGTTACGTGGTGACTATGAGCACATGGATGCTCACTATGTTGTGCAGCAAGATTGGAATGCTTACACTGAAGCCGAACATGAATTGTGGCGCAAACTGTATCAACGCCAGCTAGCACTTTTGCCCGGCCGTGCCTGCCAAGAATTTATTGATGCCTTGGAAAAGATGGACGCGGCTGATGGCATCCCTGTCTTCGAAAAAACGTCGAAAGAGCTTTTCGCAGCTACCGGTTGGACGATTGTAGCCGTGCCGGGTTTGATCCCTGAATTGACTTTCTTTGATCATTTAGCGAACCGTCGCTTCCCAGTGACAGTGTGGTTGCGTAAGCCAGAAGAGTTCAACTATATCGTTGAACCGGATGTCTTCCACGATTTCTTTGGTCATGTGCCTTTGTTGTTCAATCCTGTTTTCGCTGACTATATCCAGCGTTATGGTCAGGGCGGTTTGAAGGCCATGAAGCTCGGTGGCTTGGATGAATTGGCACGCTTGTATTGGTATACCGTTGAGTTTGGCCTGATCAACACACCAGAAGGTGTGCGCATTTACGGCGCGGGTATTTTGTCATCGGGTGGTGAAGTCGAATACTGTCTGACGCCAGGAACAAAATCGCGCCATATTCGCCTCGATATTGAGCGTTGTTTGCGTACCTTGTATAAGATCGACTCCTACCAAGAAACCTATTTCGTGATTGATAGCTTCCAGCAATTGTTTGACGGTACTGCTCCCGATTTCACGCCTTTGTACGAGAAATTAAAGACTATGGAAGTGTTACCAGCAAATACCCTGCTGCCTGGTGAAGTTGAGTTGCTTCCAGCACCACATTAAGCGCGATCATGCTGTGGATAAGAGAAAGCCGGCCAAATGGGCCGGTTTTTTCTTTGTCGTGTTGTGGTTATTTGTGTCCCAGAGATGAATTCTAGGCGCCGTTCAAATTTGGTTATCTGCAACTTGAAGGTCGATATCGAGCGTCGATTGTGCCGCTGCATGTCCAGCTTAGATTCCCATTCGAAGCGCTAGGAGTAAGAGTAATTGTGCTATTTGTGATTGCACTATCACCTTTCGCGGTCGCGCTAATTGCGGTGCCGTTCCAAGCAACTGCTGATACAAATTTTGATACCTGGGTCGCTATGGTAAGCTGAGTGCTAGAAGGTAATGCGCCGTTTACCACATAGTATTCTTGGATGATGTTCTTGCCGCCCGTTGCTGCAATTAGTACTTCGGTTACTTTAGCTCGAGTTGTGTAGTCTTTATAGGATGGAAGGGCAATTGAGGCGAGTATGCCTATGATTGCCACCACAATCATCAGTTCAATCAGAGTAAAACCGCGCGCGAGTCTGTTGGGAATTGCCTTTTTCGACATTGCATGTGATCCTTGAGTGAGTTGATACCGCAATTTAAAAAAATCGAGGCTCCACTATAGGTCGGAATTTGCAGCAGCGCGATCGATCGAAAGATTGACTCGTGTTGGTGTTCAGAATGTGATTCGGTGTTATTTGTTTGATGAGGCGCCAAGAGTTTTTGAGAGGATGAAATTGACTATTTCTGGCGCAATCTAAGAATAGGGATGTCAATAAAACTCGTATTGAACCATTTCACCTTTAAGTCGGGCTTTGCATCAGACAGACGTTCATCACTAGCGTCTTTTCCACTGCCGAAATTGAGTTGTGAGAATGGGTTCTTGTTGACATTCAGGTAGACAAGTAGACGACTTCCTTTTTTCAAACGCTTACTGATGAGGCGTGTTTGACCTAGGCTCAATTGCGTGATGGTGTACGGAGTCAAAAGATGTCTGCGACTTGGATCTTTTGTGTAACTGGCGCGACGGATGGTGTACGAAAGATGAAAGTATTTCCCTTCGGGCGTCAACTCATACAAAGTCACGCCGAAATCCATATCGCGTTTGTTGATACTGGCCATAATTTCACCACTGAAGGCGCCATTAATCAGCATGTCTTCGTTGAGGACGTCGCTGACAAATACAAAGCCATTGCTCCTATCAATTTGTGATCGAATGATAGGTGCAGGGTAGTAATCATTGTTGCTGTTGTTTCTGTCTCGAAAATTAACTTGCTGTTCGAGTTTACCTATTTGTTTCGGCGGTAGTGTGGAAAGTTGGTAGGCGTCCTTTCGTTTCCGGTTATTTAGGTAGAACCTTAGAGTCGCATTGGTCATCGCATCGAGAGATGGTGCATGACGCCAATTTGATTCGCCGATCGGAAAGTAATTCACTTTATCCTTCAAAAGGGCTGGACGATCTTTGCCTTTTAGGATGTGGTCGAACCATCCGTAGATGAGTTCTTTCGCATCAAATAGTGCCTTCGGATGAATCGCCAAATCGTTGATGCTGGCCTCACCCCCACGCTGCGCACCGAAGTGACCATAGGGACCAATCAGCAAATAGTGTTGCGCCTGAGGGTTATGCTGCAAGTGCTGGCGCAGGTAGTCGAGGCTAGAAACTTGCGAGTCATTGTAGTAACCATCAATCGTCAGAATCGGAATGGTGATTTGGGCAAACTCTTGATTTTGTGGTGTCATCGCTTGCCAATAGGCATCGTAGTCGGGATGCTGTAACCACTTTTGTAGCCACTTATTGGGTTGACCGTCGATTTTATCGATCTCGCGGTAAGGGCGACCTGAATGCCACCATTTGAACTGTAATTGACGAAATCTTTGTCGATCATTATTGATGTCTTCGTCGAGAAGACGGTTGTTGCCAACGTAAAAAGCCCACTGATAGTTTGGGTTGATGAAGATATTGTTCTCCATCGGTAAGCCCATCCCAGGACGACCTGTAACCATGGGAACAATGGTCTTCAAAGCTGGGTGCAGGTGTTTGGTCGCCGCCCATTGTGTAAATCCGTTGTAGCTACCTCCATACATACCGATGCTGCCGTTACACCATGACTGTTTAGAGATCCAATCAATCGCAGAATAAGCATCGATGGCATCGTGTTCGTAGGGCCAGATTTCATCTGTACTGAGATATTTTCCTCTCGTGTAGAAGATGACGCCGGCATATCCTCGATCCGCCGCTTCTTTGAGACTGTTTAGATCGCGATCTTGCGGACGTGCGTAGATCGTGAATTGGAAAATTACAGGCAAGGCATCTTGGCGGTCTTTGGGACGCACTAACATGCCGCTGATGGTCGCACCATCGCTCGTCGGGATCTTGAGATCATTGAAGATTTCATAGTTTTGCGGCGTTTCAGCACAGCAAAATTGAGCGCAAGTGCTCAGGCAACAAAACAGGATTGATATGACAAAGAAGCTTGCTCTTGGCATGACGATTCCTCATGAATTGCTTGTACTGAGAGGATGAATTGAAATCATGGAGAAATGATGGAGGATAATCCGCGACATTTCGTCCTTTCAGATTTGGCATCTATTCTTAATGTCAATATAATTGCAAAATAATTAAAATAATCAGCTGGTGAATGCACCGCAGAGTGCAGCACAACTAAATTAAGGATGGGAGGGAGCTTATGCAATCAACGATGGCAGCCAAAGTGAATGCGCTGGAACAAGCAGAACTGAATGAGGATGAATTGGTACGCGATCTTGTCGCGCGCCTTAAAGCGAGGATTACTCACGATAATCCCAAGCGCAATATGCGTCGCGATGCGCATGCCAAAATGCATGGGTTGGTGAAGGCAGAGTTCACCGTCTTGAGTGATCTTCCTTCGCACTTGCGTGTCGGTTTATTTCGCGAACCCAAAACTTATCAAGCCTGGATACGTTACTCGAATCAGGATAGCTCTTTGAATCCCGATATCAATGGAGATATTCGTGGGATGGCGATTAAGTTGATGGGCGTTGGTGGCGAAAAAATCTTGGAAGAAGCTCGCAGCGCTAACACCCACGATTTCGTTTTGATCAGTACGCCCGTATTTGTGACCAAAGATGTGGCCGAATTTGATGCCATGATCAAAGCCATGGGCAGTGGCTTATTGGCGAAAGCATGGTTTTTCCTGAGTCATTGGCGCATCATGAAAAACTTAAGGGCTTCCATGCGCTCCTTCGCGAACCTGCTGCAGATTCAGTATTTCAGCGCGACGCCCTACCTGTTTGGGGAAAAAGCGGTCAAGTATTCGGCGCGACCTCATCTACCGAAGCAGGAGGCACTACCCGAACATCCCAATGATGATTTCTTACGTGAGCGCTTGATACGTGATTTGAAGAACAATGAACACGTCTTTGACTTTTGCGTGCAATTTCAAGCCGATCCAGAACACATGCCGATTGAAGATCCTGGTGTTTTGTGGGATGAATTGGTGTCGCCGTTTCAAGCAGTCGCTCGTATCAAAATTTTGCGTCAAGAGTTTGATAGTGAGGCACAGCGAGCTTATGGCGACAACCTATCGTTTTCCCCTTGGCACGCGCTGCCAGAACATCGTCCTCTAGGTGGAATTAATCGTGCTCGGAAAGTCGTGTATCGCGCGATCTCTTTGTTTCGCCATGAAAGCAATCAAACGCGCCGTATAGAACCTGAAGCGTGGCGTGATGACTTCGAGAAGGCTTTATAAGATGTGCTAGGTGCCAATGCGTCGATGCTGATCGATTCGATCAGTCTCGGCGCGAATTTAGCATGGCAGCTTGTTTGAGTGGACTAATAACGTGTATCAGGAAAAGTTTTAGAGAGACCTGAATACACGCTATCTTCGCCAGGCGGGCGCGTTTTAAAGCGGCGATGAGTCCAAAAATATTCTGGCATGATTTTCAGAATCTCATGTTCAATATACGCATTCATGCGGCGTGTATCTTTGAGTAAATCACCTTCGGGATAGTTTTCCCAAGGCTGATCAAATTTCACATTCCAGCCATCGTAGTTGGGGCGTATACTTGCAATCACCGGAATCACTTTGGCTTGCGTCGCACTGGCAATGCGGGGGAGCGCAGTTAGGGTGGCAGCATTGACGCCAAAGAATGAGACGAATTCAGCGTCTTTGGAGCCGAAATCCATATCGGGCAGCATGAAGAAAGGCAGATTCTCTTTCATCGCACGGATGATAGGCTTGACTCCTTCGGCGCGCGAGAAGAGCTTCACCGGGCGAAAACGCGAACGTCCTTTGCGCAATGCTTGATCAAACACTTTGTTGCGTTGCGTGGTGTAGATAGAGCACAGTGATGACTCCAACATCACGGCCACACCAGCAACATCGAGGCTGACAAAATGTGGACACATGAAAACGGTGGGCGAAGCGATCATGTCTTGCATAGGCATGCTGTATTCGACATGGATCAAGCGCCGCAGACGACGTTCTGATCCCCACCATAAAATGCCGCGCTCAAACACACTACGTACATAGACTTGAAAATGGCGACGGGCGATCGCATGGCGTTCAGCTTCCGTCATATTGGGAAAACATAGTCGCAAATTCGTCAAACAAATATGACGACGACGTTTCAAAACTTTGAATAAGAGGCTGCCAATCGCTTCGCCGAGGCGACCCAAGAGTGGCAGTGGCAACCAATGCAGTAGCCACATAATAAATAGCGCAAATCTCATACGGCTTCCTGTCCCTCGTTTTGAGTATCGGGACCAGCAACACCATCTGGCGTTTTGTAGCGGTTGTAGCTCCAAAAATATTGGGCAGGAACTTGCGCGATCAGTTTTTCCATGGCGCGATTGATGGCCGCAGCTTGAGCGTTAGCGTCGCCGTCCATGTCTTCTTCAAACTTAACGAAACGCTGCACGAAACCACGACCAAACGGCAAGCGCTCAGCATAAGTCAAAATAATCGGCGCGCCAGTCATTGCATGTAATTTGGCTGAAAGAGTCATGGTGTAAGCGGGTTTGCCGAAGAAGTCGGCCCACACGCCTTCACCTTGCTGCGGGACTTGATCTGGTAAGAGACCAATGGCCTCGCCACGTTTGAGCGCCTTCGCTAAGGCACGAACCCCCGATAAATTCGCCGGCGCTAACAACATGCCGCTGGAAGCACGCGCGTCTTCTAACAAAGGTTTCAAGGCGTCTTTGCGCGGTGGTCGGTACAAGACCGTGGTTTTGGTGCGAAGAGCAATCGACTTGCCTGATAATTCAAAACAACCAAGATGTGGAGTTAAAAAGATAACGCCTTTTTGTGCGTCAATCGCTTCTTGTGCGATCTCCCAATTTTCCAATCGCACTTTCGCGGCCAAGCGCTGCGGAGCTCCGAGCCAAACCAAAGGCAGTTCCAAGACGTTTTTTCCTGCTTCACGTAAGGCGACGCCGAGATGCTGTTCGTAACCTGCCAGCGCCATATTGGCTCGCATACGGCGTCGATAGGTCGGTGATAAGGCATACACTACATAGCCGAGAAAGACTCCAATCGCATGCAAAAGCGGTAGAGGAAATACAGAGAGAATGCGAAACAAACGGAGTAGCATTTTGCCAGCGAAAGAAATTGAGATGAAATTTTGTTCAGATTTTTACTGAACACATTGCAGGGATTTTGTTTGAAATCATATCGATATGCCATAAAAATTGTAGGGCATTCGACACGAAAGCAATAAGAGGCGTAAAATAGCACATATTGGCAATGCAAACCACTTTGCACGCCCCCGCCGAGTTAAATAGACAACTTGCGAAGCGGGTAATAAATTTCGCTAAAGCGTCGCAGGCACTACTCCCACTGCGGCTATTGTTGAAACACCGTTTTTTAAGGAGCCTGCGATGGCAAATGATTTCCTCTTTACCTCAGAATCTGTTTCTGAAGGCCACCCAGATAAAGTTGCTGATCAAATTTCTGATGCAATTTTAGATGCAATTTTTGAACAAGACCCTCGTTCCCGTGTTGCTGCTGAAACCTTAGTCAATACTGGCTTAGTGGTTTTGGCTGGTGAGATTACCACCAATGCGCATGTCGATTACATCCAAGATAGGCGCGATACCATCAGGCGTATTGGTTACGACAACACTGAATTTGGTATCGGCTACAAAGTTTGCGCGGCTTTGGTTGATTATGACGATCAGGCGAAGGATATGGCACAAGCCGTTGATCATGCTTCGGATGATTACTTGAACGCCGGTGCCGGTGACCAAGGTTTGATGTTTGGTTATGCTTGTGATGAGACTCCAGAATTGATGCCAGCGCCAATTTACTATGCGCATCGTTTGGTTGAGCGTCAAGCACAATTGCGCAAAGACGGTCGTTTGCCATTCCTGCGTCCTGATGCAAAAGGCCAAGTCACCATGCGTTATGTTGATGGCAAACCACATAGCATCGACACTGTCGTATTGTCGACGCAACATAGCCCGGACCAAAGTGATGGCAATAAGATGAAAGCTTCTTTCGTGGAAGCGGTGGTTGAAGAAATCATTCGTCCAGTGCTGCCTGCTGAATGGTTGAAAGATACCAAGTTCTTGATTAATCCTACTGGTCGTTTTGTGATCGGTGGTCCACAAGGTGATTGCGGTTTAACAGGTCGTAAAATCATCGTTGATACTTATGGCGGCGCTTGCCCACATGGCGGTGGTGCTTTCTCTGGTAAAGATCCTACGAAAGTTGATCGTTCTGCGGCCTACGCTGCGCGCTATGTGGCGAAGAATATTGTGGCTGCTGGTTTGGCGCGTCAATGCCAAATTCAAGTGGCGTACGCAATCGGTGTTGCGCGTCCGATGAATGTGACGGTCTACACCGAAGGTACAGGCGTGATCCCAGACGAGCAAATCGCAGCTTTGGTGAACGAACATTTTGACTTGCGTCCGCGTGGCATCATTCAAATGTTGGACCTCTTGCGTCCGATTTACTCCAAGACAGCGGCTTATGGTCACTTCGGTCGTGAAGAGCCAGAGTTCACTTGGGAACGTACTGACAAAGCGCAAATTCTGCGTGCAGCAGCAGGACTCTAAACTCTTCTGATTTCATCTTGGTGTTAGGTTCTTATTCTGCAGTTTTGCAACGAGCGATGCGAGTTTTGAGCGCATCGCTCTTTTGTTTTGTCTGTTCGGTAGGGCCAGTTCGTGCTCAGCAATTATCTTCCTTCGTGCCAGAGCCAGAGTCGAGTGTGCCTGCAGGGCCGCTCAATGATTGGTGTAAGCGTGTCACGCCGCGTTTACCGAAAGTCAGTCTGAATGATTGTCGAGCGGCGAAACTGAGTGCGACTGGCGTGAATTCGGTACAAGGCCTCGCCTTGATGCAGCGCGATTTTGCGGCCGATAGCAAACGCAAACATCCCTTGCGCATCTTGCTGATCGGTGGCATTCATGGTGATGAACATACGGCATCGTCCATCGTGTTCAAATGGATGGAAACGCTGCAAAAAAATCGCAATCAAGAATTTCAATGGAAAGTGGTGCCGATTGTAAATCCCGATGGCTTGTTGGCGCGTAAACGTGTGAACGCCCGTGGCATCGATTTGAATCGCAATTTTCCGACACCTGATTGGGACAAAGAAGCGCGTTCCTATTGGGAGAAGAAAACCAAAAGCGATCCACGCCGCTTCCCCGGCACCAGCCCGATCTCTGAACCTGAAAGCCGCTGGGTATATGAGACCATGAAGAGCTTCAAGCCTCATGTGATCATTTCGGTGCATGCGCCGTTTGGCGTGCTTGATCTCGATGGCCCCGCCAAGCCACCGAGCCGCTTCGGTCGCTTAGTGTACAACCGTGTTGGTGTGTATCCCGGTTCGCTTGGTAACTACAGTGGCTTGCATCAAGAGATTCCGGTGCTGACCATCGAATTGCCCCATGCGATCAAAATGCCAACTGACGCCGAAATCGCTCGCATTTGGCAGGATATGCAAGTGTGGATACGCAATAACGTTTCGGTTCGTAAGAAGTAATATCCTCAGCTCGATTAAATCACTTCGGTCGTCTTCTCATCAGATAGCGTGGTTCGGTTTATACTACGGACTCGATTGTGAAGCTTTCGTAAGCTGCCTTCTCACTCCATGAGTCTCTACCAACTTCTCGCTCAATTTGTACGTCAGCATTGGCGGCATTATGTTGCCGCTGCGGTGATGCTATTTCTGGTCGCGACCTTTACTGTCCTGATACCGCGCAAGATCGGTCAAATCATCGATACCATGGTGCAGCACGGTGCTCATCCGCGATTGGTCGCTGATTTAGCGATGGTGGTCGCAATGGGAGTAGCGATTTATTTTCTGCGCGTGGGATGGCGTCTGCAATTATTCGCTGCCTCGTATCGACTGGGGGCGCAATTACGTCTGCGGCTATATCAACGCTTGAGCGTCCAAGGCCCCGCATTTTTTCAGCAACAAAGAACCGGCGACTTAATGGCGCTGGGCACCAATGATGCCGATGCGATTGAGCTCGCCGCCGGTGAAGCAGCGCTCGCAGGCTTTGATGGCTTTATGACCTTTGTACTGGTGATTAGCATGATGACCTTGGGTGTCGATTGGCGGTTGGGTCTCGCGAGCCTGTTACCTTTCCCTTTTATGGCATGGTCGTTCAAATGGATTACTCAGAAAATTCACGACGCCTCCAAAGACTCGCTTGAACGTTTTAGCCGTTTGAATGATCACGTGCAAGAGAGTTTGTCAGGCGTGCGCACTTTGCGGGTTTTAGGCCTGGAACAGAAGAGCGCTACCCAGTTTGCAGAATTGGCGGAAGCGGCCGCTGAGGCAAGCCTGCGTTCGCAGCGTTGGGAAGCGGCCTATGAACCTGCGGTGGGTTTGAGCTTAACAGCAGCCGGCGCTTTGACCTTAGGCGTTGGCGGTTACTTGGTGTGGCAGGATGAACTTAGCGTCGGTAATTTGACGGCGTTTAGTATGTACTTGGGCCAGCTGATTTGGCCGATGTTCGCTGCCGGTTGGGTACTCTCCTTACTCGAACGCGGTAAAGCGGCATGGGCACGTTTGCGTCCTGTGTTGGAAGCAGATCTGGTGGTGCGCGATGAAGGCAAAGTCACCGATACCGATTTCAAAGAATTGTGTTTCGATCGCGTGAATTTCTCTTATCCCGGCCAAACGGGGATGGCGGTCAAGCAGTTAAGTTTCCGTCTTCAGCGTGGGCAAACTTTGGGTATCGTCGGCCCTACCGGGGCTGGTAAATCGACCGTCGCCCGTCTTTTGTTGCGTCAATTTGAAACCCGTGATGGTGCGGTGATGTGGGGCGAACACTTGATCTCGCAAATCCAATTGCACGCCTTGCGCGAGGCGATCAACTGGGTGGCGCAAGAACCATTCTTATTTTCGGCTTCGATCGCCGATAACATTGCTTTAGCCAAGCCGTCTGCGAGTCGCGAGGATATACGTGAAGCAGCGCGTTTAGCCTCGATCGATGACGACATCATGCGTTTCCCTCAAGGCTACGATACGCCTGTTGGCGAAAAAGGCATCACTTTATCGGGTGGTCAAAAGCAGCGAGTGGCGATCGCGCGCGCACTGCTAACGGATTGCAAATTACTCTTACTCGATGATGCGCTGTCTGCAGTCGATACCGACACTGAAACTAAGATTTTGCGACATCTGGCTGAGCTCAAACAGCAGCGTGCTAAGGGACGTAGTGCGCTGATTATCAGTCATCGTCTCAGCGCGGTAGCCGAAGCAGATCATATCTTGGTTTTGCGTGAAGGGCAGATTATCGAGCAGGGCACACATGCAGAGTTGTTGGCACACCAAGGCTGGTATGCCAGCCAATGGCAGTATCAGCAATTGGAAGCCGATTTGAATGCCGAGGAGTAGGGTCAAAGCGTAGGCTCAAAGAGTAGGCTTAAAAAAGTTGGCTCAAAGAGCGGGGCTGAGTAAGAACTTAGAAAAGGTCATTGGCAGTGCAAAGTAAAGTGGAAAACGATAGCGACACAAAGGTAGCGGGCTCCGAAGCAATATCGGAGAAGCGTCAGGCCGTGCAGCTTTTGATACGCGCGGCCGACTCTGAGCATGGGCATATTGTCTTGGGCGTATTCTTCTTGTTGATCGCCTCACTGTTGGAAGCGGCGGGTCCATTTCTGGGTAAAGCCTTTATCGATCATTATCTGTTACCGCGTCATGCAGATATGCTGATGATAGGTATACTGATCGCCGCCTATGTCATTACAGGTTGGTGGGCAACTTGGCTACGCTACTTGCAATTGACACGCTTGGCTGGTGTCGCCATGCGCTCAGTGCGCCGTCTTCGCGAGCAAGTCTATCAACACGTGCTGCGTCTACCCATGAGTTTTTTTGATACGGCGATCACAGGGCAGCTCGTTAGTCGCGTCACCAATGATACGGAAGCGGTTAAGAATCTCTACGTGCAAGTCTTGTTCGTCATGCTCGATAGTTCTATCGTCGTGCTCGGGGCATTGATTGCGATGGCCTGGCTAGATTGGCGCTTGATGCTGATTGTGTTGCTGCTGGTGCCAGCGGTGGTCGTGATCGTTTGGTTTTACCAAAAATGGAGTGCACCTGCAGTCACGCGGGCGCGTCAGAAACGTAGTGATATTAATGCTCAAGTGGCGGAAAGCATTAATGGAATGACGGCACTGCAGGCTTGTAATGCGGAGGCTGCTTTTGGCGAACGATTCACGAAAACTAATCAAGAGCATTACATGGCGCGCCTCGATGAGTTACGCGCCAATGCTTGGTTGTTGCGACCCGCTTTAGATCTTCTCAATTCTTGTCTGTTGGTGCTCGTGATTTATGTGTTTGGTCAACGCCAATTTTCTGGGCTCGAAGTCGGTGTGCTATACGCCTTTGTCAGTTATATCGCCCGAGTGGTTGATCCTCTGATTCAAATCACGCTGCAATTTGGACAGATCCAGCAAGCAGTGGTATCGGCGGCGCGTGTCAATCATCTGTTGCATGAGAAGGCGATCGATGCGGTCGCAAGTGAGGCGCGAATCGAGCAAGGCGCGATTCACATTGAAGATCTCCACTTCGCCTATGAGCGCGGCAAATCTGTACTGCAGGACATCGACCTAGATATTCCGGCCGGTGCTTTCTACGGCATCGTTGGCCATACAGGCAGTGGTAAATCGACTTTACTCAGTTTGCTCTTGCGCTTCTACCAAGCACAGCGCGGCAGCTTGATGATAGATCAGGTCCAAATTACAGACTTTAGTGACGCCGAGTTTCGCCATAAACTAGGTTTGGTGCCACAAGAGCCATTTCTGTTAGCAGCGAATGCGCGGGATAATATCGTCATGGGGCGCGAGTTATCGGAAGAGGCAATCATTGCCGCAGCCAAAGCGGCACACGTGCATGACTTCATCATGCAATTGGAGCACGGCTATCTGACTCCGCTTGGTGAGGGCGGCGCTAAACTATCGACAGGGCAGAAACAACTGATAGCAATAGCGCGCGCATTGGCTGGTCAGCCGCGTATCTTGTTTCTAGATGAAGCGACCTCGCACATCGATAGCGAGACCGAACAAATTGTGCAGATCGCTCTCAATGAATTGCGCGGCAAAGTGACCATCGTCGCCATTGCACATCGGCTTTCCACTATACGAGAGGCAGATCAAATCGTGGTCTTGAATCACGGACGTATCGCCGAACGTGGTACACATTCGGAGTTAATGCAGATCGAGCAGGGTCTTTACCAAAAATTGTACTTGTTGCAGAGTTTGGAGTTGCAGGCTTAGTCTGCTGACTTGATCGCTGACCTTGTGTATTAAAAGTAAATCGGACAGGACATCACACGATGTTCGGGGCCCTTGATGTCATACGGGCGACCGGGCGGTGGACCCACCACACAGAATTCGCCGCGCGGAGTTTTGACGCGTGTCATTCTTGAACCGTCAGGCCGCATTTCCTCCTGCGTTTGAATCTCCCTTGCAGGCGTCGCACCGAGTGCATCGCGCGCAAATTTCTCCATTGGTGTGAGTTCTTTCTTGGTCAGCAACCAGCGTTTAATCGGTTGTTCAGCTTCGACTTGTTTGAAGGCTTTGCCAGCATCGCTTCGCAATTTGTCGGTGATACTCGGCGTGCTCGCGGCGAATGGATCGGCCGAAGTGACATTGGGCTGCGGCTGTGTACTTTCTTTGCTCACGTTTTCTGTGATCGGGTTAATCGGCACCCTTGACTTTGCCGCAGTAACACTAGGTTGTTGACGTAGTGATGCTCCCAGTTGTTGGCGCTTTTTTACATCTGTCTTAGGGGCCTCGCTTTTTTCTTGAACCGTCGGTGTGGGTAACCATTGCATCAATAAACTATTTTCCGTGCGCTTGGATTGGTGGCTGGCAGGGTGCCATTGCGTCAGGAAAAATACTAAAACTATGTGGATCCCCAACACAAGCATCATCATGCTTCGTCGGCGATGGCTCGCAGCTGATAGTGCCCACTCATCGGCACAATATGAGTGGGACTTGGAATATGCAGTCGTCGAATTCAATGGAGACATGTTTTGACTATATCGAAAATTAGTTGCGAGGGCAAAAAACGCGGCGAACTTCCGCTTGACCAAGATAGGCTCTGCCAGGGTCAGGTGCTTTGTAGCAGGCCCCATTGATTTTGGTGATACGTGAGCCATCATCGAGGGTGTAGCTTTCTTCCTGTGGGCCGCGGGCGACTGCTGCTTTCTCTATTTTTGCGCTCAATTCTTGCCATTTGTCTTGGTATGGATGATTTTGTTTTTCCCAATATTCTCTGACCAATTGATTCGGTGGTTTAGCCGCTTCAGCTTTGCGCTCGTCCTGAGCTAATTCACGCTCTAATAGTTTGGTGATCGCGGCTATATTGTGTTCAATCGCTTTCGGTTTGTCTGTTGTTGGCTGCTCGACAGAGGCTGAGGCCGTCGCCTTTTGGGGCTCAAGATTCGGTGCATTTTTGCGTATTTGTGGAATTGGTCGAATATGGCGAATGTTAATGGAACTCGCTGGGTTTATATCGCGGTCAACCGTTCCGTTTGTGGCTCGTTTCAACATCATGACTTGTAGCGGACGGGTCGCCTGAACGGTACTTTGTAAATCTTGCGAATTCCTTAAGAACATGTAAAAAAATGATAGATGAACGAGGCAGATGGTGGTGATAGCAAACAGGCGTCGCAGCTTGGCTGAATCCCTCAATAGTGGAGATGTCGTCACACTATAAGTAATCATCGTCATGTCCCCAGCCTCCCAAAAAAAGCGAGCATAAAGCGGCGCCGTTAATGACGCTATTGGCGCGCCGAACGCAGCAAGACCCGCGCTTTTGAGTATCGTTGTGCAGTACTTCGCTAAATAAAGACTTGCATAGATTTGTGAGCGCATTACACTGAGCGCTTTCCATACGCGTCTGTGCACTATGAAGAAATTCCTGTTTGTCTCCTTAGCCGGTATTTTTGCTCTGATCTTGGGTTTGTTAGCCTACGTGTATTTGGTCTTAGTACCTGGTCTACCACCTTTGACGGCAGTCACCGACTACAAGCCTAAGATTCCATTACGCATTTACACCGCAGACAACACTTTGATCGGCGAGTTCGGTGAAGAACATCGTGATTTTGTGCCGATTAAAGAGATCCCCGCGACCATGAAGAACGCCATTCTGGCAGTCGAGGACGCACGGTTCTATGAACATCATGGCGTTGATTACATCGGCATGTTGCGCGCAGTGGTCTCGACCGCAACCGGTGCGCCGCAAGGCGGCGGCACGATCACCATGCAAGTTGCGCGGAACTTTTTCTTGACACGTGAGCGTACCGTTACGCGGAAACTACGCGAAATCTTGCTAGCGCGACGAATTGAAGACGCCTTGAGTAAGGATCAAATTCTTGAGCTATACATGAATCAAATTTACTTGGGACAGCGTACCCATGGTTTTTCTAGCGCGGCTCGAATTTATTTCAATAAATCGCTCAAAGAACTCTCGATTGCTGAAGCTGCGATGCTGGCCGGCATTCCTAAAAACCCAGCGCGGCATAATCCAGCGGTCAATTTTGAACGCGCTAAGCAGCGGCAGTTGGTGGTTCTGAAAAGTATGGAACGCCACAACTACATCACGGAAGCGCAATACGAAGTCGCCAGCAAAGAACGTTTGCACGTGACTAAAGTGCCAAGCTTTGAATCTCATGCTGCGTACGTGGCAGAGATGGTGCGTCAAAGCATTTACGCACAATTCAAAGAGGACGCGTATACCTCAGGTATCAAAGTTATTACCACCATCGATAGAGATGAACAGGAAGCAGCCTATGAATCATTGCGTCGTAATGTACTGTTATACGACCAACGACATGGTTATCGCGGTCCCGAAGCCTTCGTCGATTTGCCGACCGATGAAACGCAACGTGATGATGTGATTGACGAGTTCTTGGCGAAGTATCCCGCCAGTGATGGTTTGATTTCTGGGGTGGTGACGGAAGCAAGCCCTAAGCTCATCAAGGCGGATTTAGCAACCGGAGAATCAATTCAAATTTCAGGCGAAGGTCTACGATTGGCCAACGCCGCTTTGCAGGCCAAAGCCAGTCGTGATTTGAAGATACGTCCTGGCGCATTGATACGTGTGATGCAAGATCAAAAAGGCAATTGGTCGGTGACGCAAGCCCCCGAGGTTGATGCGGCCTACGTATCACTGAATGCGCAGACAGGTGCTTATCGCGCCATGGTTGGCGGATTCGACTTTAATCGCAAGAAGTTTAATCATGTCACCAGTGCTTGGCGTCAACCGGGTTCTTCGATCAAACCTTTCATTTATTCAGCTGCACTAGAAAAAGGTCTTTACCCAGCGACCTTGGTCAATGACGTACAGCTTTCAAGCACCACGGAAGAGGATCTGAAGTGGGACCCGCGGAATGATGATGGCAAATATGACGGTCCGATTGAATTACAAAGAGCATTGGCGATTTCTAAAAACGTTGTTGCGGTCCGCGTCCTCAAAAATATTGGCGCTGGCTATGCCCGTGACTACTTGCCACGTTTCGGTTTTGAGCAAAACAAACATCCAATAAACCTGACGCTTGCATTAGGTACCGGTTCGGTTACACCTTTGCAGTTGGCGGGGGCTTATGCAGTCTTTGCCAACGGTGGGTATCAAGTCCAACCATGGCTCATCGATAAAGTGATCG
>CAYWNE010000002.1:0-90214 GCA_964459555.1 uncultured Burkholderiaceae bacterium
GTGAACCAGTGCGCCTAATGTCGCGCAAAAAGGCGGGGGAGTCCATCCCATCATTACAGCTCTGTCTTTCCATGGTGATGCCTCGTACACGATCTGAATCTAATGTAAGCTCGAAACAGCTATTCTGTTGAGGTGAGAATTTGATACAAACAACTTAGCTTCGCAGTATTGCGCCCACGAATAGACTCGACCGTCGATTCAGTGTTCACTCTTTGTGTCTAAAATGCGCTGGAGTTCTCTAACCAAGGCGCGTTTATCCAAGGGATCATCTTTCAGGACAATATCCGGTTGCACCAGAACTGGCATACGTTTTCCAGAAGGGCGATCCACAATGAATCGCGGTATGACGATTTCGAGCTTAGAGTTTGGCAAAATATTGACTTGATTAATGCCGCCTGTTTGCCGTGCTCGGACGGTACTAGGTTCACCGACTACTGTCGCGAATCCAAAATCTTGGACAACGTTTGTCAAAAGTATCGAAGATGAGTAAGTCAAGCGGCCAATCAAAAGATAAACCTTTCCCTTAAAAAAATAGGGCTCATTTGTATTCGGCTCAACCCAAGTATCAACGAAACCATCAACAACATCACCGACTTTCTCAGTTCCGCTCTGACGTCCTTCCAGCACCCTTTTCCGATAGCTCGCCCCATTTCGATATCGTTTGTCGGAAAAATAGTTCAGTAGGCCGAGTTTCCACATATGATCATTGCCGCCGGTATTCTCACGAATGTCGATAAAAAGGCGCTGAATTCCCCGTTCTCTCATTTGCTTAAAGGCATCGCGGGTAAACTCGAAATATGATTTTTCGTCTTGTTCCCACGCAAATTCTGAAATGGTTAACAAGGCCGTCTGATGATCGAGAATTTCAAACTTAAATTGTTCTTCGAATTTGGTATCCTCAGCGAGGGCCGAAGGTAACTTCATCGACGCTTTTTGTCGAATGCTAATCGTGCCTCTATCCTTTCTCAACAACAAATCAAAGGACGATGCAGCACCGAAGCGCTTAAGGTATTCAAACCAAAATCTACGGCTCAACAGATTGGCACCGAATCCCGTTGTGTCCCCCGGCATCCCTGACAGCAATTCTCGAACTATCTCTTCGATCGGTTTATGGTTGATCTGGATGATCTCATAGCCGCTCCATCTCGAACCCCGATCATCTTCGATCCCACCCCGAATCACGGCTTTCAGATTTCCTAAGCCGGATGTTTGTACGTCGACATCAAAGGGAAAGACTCCTTCCCCTTGCGCTTGATGTCTAACAAGTTCGTCTTTAATACTTTGATATCGAATGTAGAAATGTCCATCCGAGAAGTAGGGATTCAATTTAGAGAGATGTCGCCAAGCCGCATCGCGATCCATAGGTCGACGAAAACGCGTTTCAAGTTCTCTAAAAATGTACTCGACTTGAGGCAAGTTCGCTGTAAATCCTGGCTCAGGATGAACTGACGCGATGCTTCGTTTTATAAAGGCTAAGTCCTCCAACAGTTGTTCTGAACTTAGCAATTGCCGTTCTACTCTCTGTTCATGGCCTTTGGTTGTATGTCGCTCTGCAAGGACTTCATTGCTTGAAGTCATACCAAGCAATGACAGAACAAGTATTTGATAAAGAATTTTCTTACACATTGCTATTCTTCGCTTTATTTGTAGATGTTTTCCTTTTATTCGGATGCATGACAGGATAGACTACTTTGAAGGCTGAGAATATAGACGCAGGCTTAACTTAGAATGAAGGTTAGACTAAATGCTGAACAGTGATGACTTGCGCTTTTTTTGTCGTATGGCTCAAAACGAGACCTTGGCCGCAACAGCTAGGGTGCTCGGGGTATCGACCTCGTCTGTGTCACAGAGACTTCACAACATCGAGGAGAAACTAGCTCTCAAGTTACTTTCCAGAAATGGGCGTAGTCTTGTACTCACGGACGAAGGTCGAGAGTTCTTAGAGCGTGCGCAGGCAATTATTTCAGAAATCGACGAGCTGGAATCAAGTCTTAGCGCACGCAAATCTGGGGTTTTCGGTCATCTCAAGGTCCTTGCTCCCTTGGGCTTTGGTCAACAATTTATCGCTCCACTCGTTGCAAAATTCCAGTCCCATCATTCAAACCTCAGTGTCGATCTTGAGCTTACCGACAACCCTCATAGGTCAAAGCAAAATTGGGACATACTGATTCACATCGGAGAATTACGTGACACTTCTTTGATAAAAGTTGCTCTTGCAGCGAACGATAGGTTTTTGTGCGCTTCTCCGAGCTATCTTGCACGCTTTGGCGAACCGAAACTAATTGATCAACTAATGCAGCATCATTGTCTGGTTCTGCGAGAAAATGATGAAGACGTAAGTTTATGGAAATTCCGCACTGTTAATCAGAAAACTTGGCAATCTATTCGTGTTCATTCGAGCCTTACGAGTAATGACGGACGAGTAATAAAACAGTGGGCAATCGATGGATACGGCATCATTCAACGTTCCGAATGGGACTTGGTCAATGAACTCCAAAATGGAACCCTGCAAAGAGTCTTGAGCAACTATTTACTCCCTTCGGCTGACGTCGTTGCCCTACTACCGTCCAGGGCATCAAAGCGATCTACGAGGACCAAGCTATTTCTAAAGGCACTGCAGGAACATTTCTCTCCGATACCTTGGCGCCGATAGAGGAATTCCTAACTTGCAGGACCTCATCACACTTCAGAAAATGATGCGCCCAAAGATGTCTCGCAATCGTGAAGTATCAAATCCTATTTATTTGCGACGTTCGCAGATTCATAAAAAGTACCGCTACAGTACTACCCTGACTGTAGCAGACTCAGCATTTTGATATCAACAGACCATATGAACGGGCGATACTCAACGGGAATTAGGGAGATGATTAGTTATCGAGTATCAACAGCGATCGACACAAATTCTTCATGCAGCGACATTTGTGTCAACTCGAAAACCCTAACATTTTGGTGATGAACACGATCTGGCTAACGGGTTGACTCGCACTGTATGGTTTTACTCAATAGTTTTACAAACTTGATTTTTCGCTCATCGACCATCCAGGCTTGACTGACTGACTTTGTTTTTTCCTTACCTTGATCGAGTGAAAACCACACGAGCGGGTCCGAGCTTTGTTTGCCGTCGATCAGGCATGCTGAAATTTCCGATTGCGGTTCCGCTGAGGGAAACGGCGACGCCAAGACATCTTTGACCACGCCCTTTTTCTCGAGCAAGATATACTCACGACCACATACCAGCCACGATGATAGCTTTAAAGGATCGTTATTGGTCTCAATGCTAAAGTCGCCCAAGCTTTCAAGATTGATGTCTCGATGTTTGGCCTCGGTCGCGCTGGCGGGCTCATCGGGGAAAGATCGGCCTTGCATTACTTTTACGACATCCGATTTACAAGTAATGCCACGAAAATGCGTGTCAGCAGCCTTCGTCGGCGCCGATAACACAGCCAGAAAAACTAACAAGGCCGCGAAGCGAAGTTCCATTGTTTTCCCCCTGATTTTCGTTTTAGGTTTTCGTTAAATATACCTGCCTAAAAATTGAGCTTCAACCTCCTCCGACGATGTGTGCATTAATTCAATCTCTCAGCACAGATTTTGTGGACAAAGATACACACAATTAGCGACTTTGCTAGATGTTCTAACAGTTTTAAGGATTCAAGCATTAGTCACCCAAGATGGCGATTTCCGCATAAGCAAATCGGTTTTTATTATTTTGTCGTCTAAGCCGTTTTTGTTAAGGTACAGGCTCTGTCAGTTTTTTGAATCTAGGAAGTCGACATGTGCCAACTCTTAAGTATGAACTGCAATACACCTACCGATATCGTGTTTAGCTTCACCGGCTTCTCCGAGCGCGGTGGTCGTACTGATGAGCACAAAGATGGTTGGGGTATTGCTTTTTTTGAAGAACAAGGCGTACGTCACATTATTGACGATAAGCCTGCTGTGGAATCCCCTTTGGCCGAGATTGTTAAAACCCAGCCTATTAAATCGAAAAATGTGATCGCCCATATTCGCAAGGCCACCCAAGGCGAAATCTCCTTACAAAACTGCCACCCCTTTATTCGTCGCGCTTGGGGTCAAGAATGGGTATTCGCCCACAACGGCGATCTGAAGACGTTTGCACCAGAATTACACGGTCCTTACCAGCCAGTTGGTAATACCGATAGCGAGCTGGCCTTTTGCTTTCTCATGCAGTCTCTAACCGAGGAATTCGGCGCAGTTGCACCGAGTACTCAACAAGTTCGCGAGTTCTTAAAACGCTTTAGTGCAGAAGTGGCGCAGCACGGCACCTTCAATTTCACACTTTCCAATGGCGCAGCCTTATATGTGCATTGCTCCACCAAACTGCATTATGTTGAGCGTCATTATCCGTTCACGACAGCGGCCTTGAATGATGAAAACCTGGCCGTCGACTTTTCACAAGTAACAACACCGCAAGATCGAGTCGCGGTGATTGTGACTGAACCCTTGACGAACAACGAATCATGGGTCGCCTTCGCACCGGGCGAATTGAAAGTGTTTGTTGATGGACGCGCTTTAGCGGAGACCCACTAAGACTCGGAATCGTGAGCGAAGCTGAGTGATCAGTTTTTATCGACGTATGCCGGAACCGATTTGCAATTCGGCGAACCAATTGATGAAGCGCTTCACATCGGCCCCTTGATAAATCGCGCCATGTTGAGGACAAAGCATATCGATGTCTAAATCGTTGACGCGACGACACCAATCGAGTTTGGCCTCATTCGAACCCATCCAACGACGATGAAATCCTTCCGCATGGCGTATATGACGGTCAAAGTCTTTGACGAACAAATCGTCTTCGCCTTGAGGCAGTAAAGCCGCACCGATATCACCAGAGAAAAATACTTTGGCGGTGGGATCGTACAAGTTGAAATTTCCGGAAGAGTGCAAGTAATGTGCGGGCACAGCACGCAGACGAATGCGCCCGAGAGGGATTTCCATGCCATCATCAGGAATAGGGATGAAGGTCTCGCCATTGCCGCCAAAATGGGGAATAAACGAACTCCATAACCAACTCAAGTAACACTTCAATTCTGGATTAAATTCCAACCACAAAGACAATGATGAAATCACGTCTGGGTCTTGATGTGATGAGAACAAAGCGATGATATGACGCGCATCCATTTCCGACGTGATAGCCGAAAATACCTCAGGAAAAATCTCCATGCCGCCCGGATCGGTCAGTATGGCCTTATCTCCCTGCATGACGATGTATTCGTTGGTATCGATCAAATAATCTGGTTTCTCTGGGTCGCGCGTTACCACATCCCAACGATGATCACCTTGCTCGAAGATAGTTTGGATTTTTTTCATAGCGCCTTCTTAAAAAATGGTCTGCAGAATCGACACAAATTTGCCTTGTTAGCTCAGGCATTTTTCATCGTCGTGGTTAATTGCTTGAGGTAAGAAATGGTCAGATTCATGATCTCTTCAATCCGACCCGCAACTTGCTGCATGTCGGCCAACATGGTGCCGCCATATGCAGCTTCAATACGGGCGTTATGTGACAACATCGCGCCGGAGCTACACAAGTTCAAGGAACGTTTCACTTCGCTCTCCAGCTTCTCCCACTCTTGATTTACGCGTTCACTTAAGTGCGCGTACTGCTCATTCTTCAGTTGAAAACTCTGCTCTAGCTGCATCGCAGCGGCTGCAGACTTCTTAATCGCTGATCCCAACAAATGCACATTTCTTTGTAGCTTACGCAAGTCTGCAATGCGCTTCACCAAATGGAAGATCATTTCTCCAAGACGCGACATCATTTCTTCCATCTTCTGACTGAAGACCCGCAACTCCATCGCCACAACTTTGAAACCAGAGGATTGTTGACCAGCGCGTTTGGCGACCAAAATAGCATTCATCGCGACGAGATTAATCTGATGCGAAATGTCGATCACTTGCTTGAGGCCGTGGTTGATCGACACAGATAAAGCAAGATCGGAAGAAGGATTTCCATGTTGCATGCTTAACTCCTGAAGAGGAAAAGCGAAGATTGGCGAACAGAATCGACTTTGTACGATTATTATTCAAGAATGACCTTGTCCTAAGTCAATTTTGTTCAATTTGTTGCAATATGGCATCATTTAGGCAAGATCAGAAGCGCTCGAAAGTCGTTCACATTGGTCATAGTTGGTCCGGTTAAAAGCAAAGTGTTCACACTCTGAAAGAAACCGTAAGCATCATTGCGCTCAAGAAAATCACCAGCATGCAATCTCAGTTGCTGAGCCAAAGCCAAGGTTTGTGGACCTATCCAAGCACCCGCATTGTCCTCACTACCATCAATTCCATCGGTATCCGCAGCCAATGCAAAAATTTGCGGGTGGCCTTGTAAGTGGATCGCACAACTCAAGAGATATTCGGTATTCCTTCCACCTCGCCCGGTGCCTTTGACTTGCACCGTGGTCTCCCCACCTGACAAAATAAGTTGAGGCCGATCTAGCGGCGAACGCATCATCTCTAGTGCTAAGGCTGCATGCTCAAGTCCAAGCTCACGCGCCTCGCCCTGCAAGCGATCCGACAGAATATGGATGTCGACACCATAGGTGCTAGCCCAAACACCAGCCGCATCTAAAGCGGTTTGTGCGCTAGCAATCACATCGACCTGCGAACGCAGCTCGGGTGGAAACTGCTTCGGTGTTTCGCTGGCAGCTGATTCCAAGTAGGCCTGCAGCGATGCTGAATATGGCACATGATAACGCAGCAGGATTGCCAAAGCATCTTGACTGGTGCTGGCATCAGGCACCGTGGGGCCACTCGCGATCACGCTCAGATCATCTCCCGCGACATCCGAAATCACGAAGCTATGGACGCGTGCCGGTGAACAGGCGAGCGCCAAACGTCCTCCCTTGATCGCCGAGAGATGTTTGCGTACCGCATTGATCTCATGAATGGTCGCCCCACACCGTAGTAAAGCCCGATTAAGGGCCTGCTTCTCTTCGAGGCTGACGCCAGGTGCTGGCAAGCTCATCAAGGCCGAGCCGCCCCCCGACCACAAGCAAATCACCAAATCATCAGAGCTCAAACCTTGTACCAACTGCAGACATTCTTGCGCTGCCTGCTGCCCCACGGCATCAGGCACAGGATGCGATGCTTCGATCACCCGAATTTGCCGCGGACGAAAATTCGGATCAAGATGCCCATAACGCGTGATGACCAAACCCTCAAGCGGCCCTGCTTGCCATTCTTGTTCAAGAGTGGCCGCCATCGCCGCGGCGGCCTTGCCGGCACCGATGACAATGGTGCGACGAGGTGGAGTATATAAACTTCGCTGAAATTCACTAACGATAGGTGGCAAACAAAGCTCTGGCCTAACCGCTCTCAGGGCTTGCTCGAATAGCGCAAGCAGAAAGCTCTCTGCTTGCTCTGCGGCGATAGGTTGTTGAAGCTTAGTCATACTCTTAGCGTTCATGCACAAGGATGCATTGCGATTAAGGTCGCTTATATTAACAAGCGCACCGAAGGATGCAAGCGGGATAAAATATCGTTTACAGAGATATGCTCTCTCATATCTGAATCGCAAGATTGCTTGCTATTTTCTATTTCGCCGTATTTTGCTCCACCATCGCCCTATGAAACTCAGCCCCCATTCGTTTGATTTCAGCCCCATTGCGCCCGCCATGCAATCCTATGTCGATCGCAAAATCCTCTCTGGGGTTTCGTCAGCAGTCTTGCATGGACAAGATTTGGTGCATTTTGAGACGGTGGGTTGGGCCGATATTGAGAACCGGATTCCACTCGATAAACACCATCTATTCCGCGTGTTCTCAAATAGCAAGCTGGTGACCTCGATCGCCATCTTGCAGTTGGTCGAAGAGGGGCTCTTAAAGCTCGATGATCGTTTAGAAGACTACCTGCCACAAATGGCGAATCGCCGCGTGCTGCTGCCGGGTGCGACCAGTATCGATCAAACCGAACCAGCCAAGTCATCGATCACGATACGGCAATTGCTAACTCATACTTCGGGTCTTAGCTATGGTTTGCTTGATCACGGCAGTACTATCTACAAGGCCTATGTCGAGCGTAAAGTTCTGAATGCCTTTGAGCCTTTATCCGAATTGATCAATGTCCTCGAAGACTTACCCTTAAGTTTTCATCCGGGTACGGCATGGGAATACTCGATCGCGACCGATGTCTTATCGCGCGTGGTTGAAGTCGTTAGTGGCGATAGCTTCGATATCTATCTACACCACAAAATCTTCTCACCCTTGGGTATGAACGATACTGCCTTCTGGCTAGCACCGCACAAGCATCATCGCCTCACCGCTTACTACGCTGGTAGCGATCCCATGAACACTTTGAATCGCGATCTCAAACGCTTAGAAAAATCACCTTATCCTGAAGCTTTCCTCAAACCGATCCCGCGCTTCTCCGGTGGTGGTGGTTTGGTCTCCAGCATGCAAGATATGATTGCCTTGATGCGTAGCTTGATGCCCGGTGGCCATGCGGTATTGCGACCGGAAAGCATCCACTTGATGATGCAAAATCATTTGCAGCCTGGCTGGGGCATTGCTTTCCCTAGCGTTGGGGCGGTTCCCGGCAAGGGCTTTGGCTTTGGTGGCGCCGTCACCATCACGCCGGGGATTAACGACCCCGCCCACTCTGAAGGTGAATTTGAATGGGGCGGGATCGCTGGCACACATTGGTGGATTTCGCCGCGCCACAATATCGCGGGTCTGTTGATGACACAGAGACAGATGGCCTTCTGGCACCCGTACTCGTTTGAATTTAAGCGTTTGGTGTATCAGGCCATGGTGAAATAAATAGGAGTGCCAGATCAGGTTACACTGGTGCTATGATCTGCGCATTCTGATGCAACTCAGCGAAATCCAGGTACCTACTATTCATGTCGCAACACATACTCTTAGTCGAAGACGAAGTCGCCATCGCCGATAATTTGGCCTATGCTTTGGCCACCGATGGTTTTACACCGAAGCACGTGGCACTGGGTCAAGCCGCGCTCGATGCTTTGCAAACGCCTGATCATCCATTTAGTTTAGTCGTGCTCGATGTTGGCTTGCCTGATCTGAATGGCTTCGAAGTCTGTCGGCGTCTGCGTCAACACAGCAGCATTCCAGTGATTTTCTTAACTGCGCGCAGTGATGAAATCGACCGTATTGTCGGCCTCGAGATCGGCGCCGATGATTACGTCACCAAGCCCTTTTCACCGCGTGAATTGGTGGCGCGGGTTCGCGCTGTGCTGCGCCGTCAACTCGCACCTAGCACCGCGACTACTCCTACGGCCACCCAAGACGTGCCGGAACGTTTTGAATTGCGCGAAGAAGAAGGGCGTATTTTGTACTATGGCCATCTCTTGATTTTGACGCGTTACGAATTTCTACTGTTGAAAACTTTGATCGAGCGCCCGAATCAATTGTTCTCACGTGCCCAGTTAATGGATAAGGTCTGGACCCACGCTGCCAATACCATGGATCGCACGGTCGACACGCATATCAAATCACTGCGCGCCAAATTAAAAGCGATTAATGACAACGATGATCCTATTCAAACCCATCGCGGCATGGGGTATAGCATCAGCGTTGCCTAGAACAGAGCATTATGAGAATCGGCCTACGCATCTTACTCGGTTACTTTCTGATTCTGGGATTGGCCGCGTGGTTCGTGCTCAATGTATTCGTGATGGAAGTACGGCCCGGTGTGCGTGCCACCTTGGAAGACACCTTGATCGACACCGCGCAATTACTGGCGCGACTGGTGGCCGAAGATGTGAAGCAAGGCGACCTTGCTCATGCTGAATTGCTGAAACGTTTGGAACGCTATGCCCAACGCAGCATCGACGTCAAACTGAGTGGCGTACAAAAAACCAAATCACAACTCGACTATCGTATCTACATCACCGATGCGCAAGGCATTGTGATTTTTGATTCGGATAACAAAGACGTCGGCAAAGACTATTCGCGTTGGAATGATGTTTACCTTACTCTGCGTGGTCAATATGGTGCGCGCAGCACTCGGCTTGATCCCAAAGACGAAGATAGCACCGTGATGCATGTCGCTGCTCCCATCATGGATAACAACAATGACGGCAAGCCGCGCCAACTTCTCGGCGTACTAACCGTTGCCAAACCCATTTCCACCATCAAGCCTTTCATCGAGCGCAGTCAGAAGAAAATCCTACAACGTAGTTTCTGGGTTTTGCTGATTTCATTGCTGATTGGAATTGGTTTCTCATGGTGGCTCAGTCGTTCACTGAAACGTCTGCAGGATTATGCCAAGGCCGTCAGTGCCGACGCCAAAACCAGTCTACCTAAACTCGGCAATAACGAGATAGGCGAACTCGGGCAAGCTCTCGAAAGTATGCGCGCCAAGCTCGAAGGCAAAGAATACGTCGAAACTTTAATGCACACCTTAACCCACGAACTAAAGAGCCCGATCGCGGCGATCCAAGGCTCGGCGGAATTACTCAAAGAAGACATGCCAGAGGCCGAACGCCAGCGCTTCCTGCGCAATATCATCGAACAAAATGATAGGCAAAGAGAGTTGATCGATCGCTTGCTACAGCTCGTGCGGATTGAGAAACAACAACGTCTAGAACAAATCGAAACGATAGGCATCGCCCAACTATTTAAAGAAGTGGTCGAAGATAGTCAAGCCGCATTGAAGGCCAAAAAGATACGGATCGAAGTGCAAGTATCAGACTCCATTGAAGTACGCGGTGAACATCTCCTATTACGCCAAGCACTCGGCAATTTGCTCGACAATGCGATCGCCTTTAGCGCTTCGCAATCAAGCATCACGCTTTCTGCCGCGCTAGAGCACGGTAAAATTTGCTTACGTATCGATGATCAAGGTACTGGCATTCCCGATTACGCCATCGATAAATTATTTGATCGCTTTTACTCCTTACCACGACCCGATAGCGCCAAGAGCACTGGCTTAGGCTTACCGTTTGTCAAAGAAGTGGCGAGCCTGCACCAAGGCACCATTACACTAGAAAATCGGTACTCAGCTACCGAGACTTCCAGAACAGTGCAGGGCGTCAGAGCGGAGTTACGGCTCCCGCTTTAAGCCCTCCTTCTGGGATTGCTACATCGCCGACTCTTGATTGTAGCGGGCGACTTCACATTCAGCACACAAAGCTAGCTCTATCGGTGATAGGACTTCACACAAAGCTCATCAAAGCTCCACATCGCTTGCTTAAAGTACAGCTTCCTTAGCAACCTTATGGAGCGATACATGCAAAAGCCCCTGTTTCTCAAAGTTTTGAGCATACTCATTCTCATTGCTTTGATCACCATTCCCTTGATGATGATCGAGGGCACCATTAACTCTCGCATTTTCTATCGCAATGACGCGGTGCGTAGTATTGCAGCAGACTCGGTTTCTAGCCAAACCTTGCTCGGCCCAATCTTGATCATCCCCTACACCGAGACGTATCAAGAAGAACAAATCGACGATACGAGTAAACAAAAAGTTTTACGAACTTTAAAGCTGAATCGCCAATTGTACGTGTTTCCAAATGAATTGAACCTGTCTGCCAATATGGATACGGCGCAACGCTATCGCGGTATGCATAAAGTACTTGTGTATAGCGGTCAGCACAGCATCAAAGGTGATTTCGAGATCCCTGTTTTGGATCAGATCATCCACGAAAAAGCCAATTCGCGCATCACGCTTGAAGAGCCATTCATTAGCCTTGGCTTGAGCGACACGCGCGGCTTAAAAAACGTTCCACAAATCGCTCTCAACGGTAGTCGTTACGAATTCAAGCAAAACAGTGGACTTGATCAAGTCTCACATGGATTGCACGCACCCGTGGCATTAGTGAATCTAAAACAAGGGAGCGCCATGAGCTTCGACCTCAATCTCTTGATCGATGGTATCGAACAGATGGCCTTTGTTCCGATTGGCAAAAACAATCAGTTTACTGTGCAATCGAAGTGGCAGCATCCGCAGTTTTTTGGCCGCTTCTTACCTTCCGCCAAACAGCAAGAACGCAAGATTGGCGAGGATGGATTCAACGTAGTTTGGAATATCTCTTCCTTGTCGAGCAATGCTCAACAACAGATTTTCCGCTCCGAGTGCTGCGCGGCGACTACAACCCATACATCAGTTGATAGAGAAACGCCCAACTATGTCGCAGCAGCACAAAGCGTGCCGCAAATTGACAGCTTCGGTGTCGCCTTCATCGAACCAGTGAATGCCTATTCGCAAACTTCGCGCGCAACGAAGTATGGCTTATTATTTGTTGCACTCACCTTTGCCGCCTTCTTCCTCTTCGAAGTGCTCAAACAATTGCGCATCCACCCCGTGCAGTACATCCTAGTCGGCTTAGCCTTGGTGATTTTCTTCCTCTTGCTATTGAGCTTATCGGAGCACATTGCCTTTCTCAAAGCCTATTTGGTCGCCAGTGTCGCTTGTATCAGCCTAATCGCTTTCTACCTTGCGCATGTACTTCATAGTTGGAAGCGTGGACTTGGCTTTGGCTTCGCACTCACTGTGCTGTACGCGGTGTTGTATGGTCTGCTGCAATCAGAAAACAATGCCTTGATTATGGGCAGCACATTATTGTTCGCGGTACTGGCAGCGATCATGTTGGTGACACGCAAGGTTGACTGGTATCAAATCGGCAAACCGGCGGAAGTAAGCTTCGACCACTAATAGCCCATTCCTTCCTCTTGCCTGAGTCGTGCTTTAAGTAGCCACTCAGGCTTTTTCTATTATTAAAACATCATTTTGTCTCATTTTCACCGCTGAAATCGGGGCAAAAGTCCTCGTTTGAAAATTGCTCGTGCGCATCATTCTGCCCTGCATTACTATGTAAAAGCTACGCAAACACTCGCTCTTCTTACCTGCTTTTTACGGGCCGCCACAATGCGCATGTCTGTAACCAAAATGACCATCAAACACCGACTCATTTGCCTCTTAGCGTTCGCGCTAGGGAATTTGTCGATAAGCATGCCATCACAGGCCGCGCAGCCTGGGACTCTTCGCTTCGACCAAATTACCAATCTTCAAGGCTTTACGGCGCAATCGATTACCGCAGTGATCCAAGACAAACAAGGTTTCATGTGGTTTGGCACGCAAGCCGGCTTGATTAAGTACGACGGATACCGGAACACGGTGTATCGAAGCGATCCACGTGATCCACACAGCTTGATGGACAACTTTGTATCAGCCGCCTATGAGGATGAACATGGTGGCCTCTGGATAGGCACACAATCAGGACTATCTTTCTTCGATAAGGCCAATAATCGATTCACCAACTTCCGCCGCAAAGATTCGTTTAGTGGGGCAACAGTCAACTACAAAGTATTCACCATCTTGAGTGATGGAGAACGAGGTCTGTGGCTAGCGACCGACTATGGACTGATGCACTTTGATCCTCAAACTCAAGGATTCAAGGACTATCGACACGAACAAGGCGACGGCGAGGGCATACGCACCGATTTACTGAATACGATAGTCAGAGATAAGGAAGGCAATCTTTGGATTGCCAGTCCCAATGGGCTCGACCTCATGCGCCCTCCAGATGACAAATTCATTCACATCAATATTGACATCATTGGTCGCGCCAAAACCGCGCAAAACAATGTAGTTGATCTCTCCCTAGGACCAGATCAACTACTTTGGATCGGAACTGACGCTGGTCTGGCTACTATCAATCTCAATGAGAAACCATATATCGTTCGGCCTATTGGTGAGTCGGAGGGATTCTCTATCGCCCGTATCCAGACCCTATACCAAGCCACTGATGGCAGATTATGGATAGGTACCATCAACGCCGGGTTGCGGGTTTACGATCCGAAGACAGGCGAATTTACCTCCTACCGTCATCGCCCTCTCGATCCCAACAGTTTAATGCACAACCATGTCAGCAAGGTTTTCCAAGATCGTACCGGAGCACTTTGGGTCGGCGCTCGCTCCGCTGGTCTAAGTCGCGTAGACCTACTCAGCGGCGGCTTCAACCGTTATGTTCAATTTCAAGATGATGCCTCGGGTGACAGCGATAATCGCGTTCGCGCACTGGCCACTGCTGGCCCTAATCAATTATGGTTGGGGACCTATGCCGGTGGCTTACTGCGCCTGAATACGAAAACTCGTCAAGTTGATGTCTGGCGTCGAGAACCCGGCAATAGCAAGGCCTTAATGGAAAACCAAATTGGGGCTTTACTCAATGACAGAGACGGCAAGTTATGGGTTGGAACACGTTCGGGATTGGCTCTGTTTGATCCAGCAAAAAACGAATTCACGGCAAAATTCGTTAGCGAAGAGCCTAACGATAACTATATCGAACGAATCATCGTCGACCGCGATAACACGATGTGGATTTCAAGTCGCGGTGGATTGCATCGGCGCCGCAGTAACGAAACAACTTTCAAAACTTTCCGACACAACCCGAATCAAGCTGACAGTCTAGGCAATAGCTGGTCACTCACCTTGATGGAAAGCAGCAAAGGCGTGTTGTGGGTCGGGACTATGAATGGTTTAGATCGCTTCAACAAAGCGAACGAGACTTTCACGCATTATCGGCACGATGAAAATCAAACTGGCACCATCAGCCACAACCGCGTCCATGCACTATTTGAAGATAGCAAGGGTCGTCTATGGGTTGGTACTTCGGGCGGCTTGAATCTCATGGAAGAACAAAGCGATGGAAAGACTCGCTTTCGGTTCTTCCCAACACAAAGTGACGGTTCAGCCGAATCCGTCGGCGGCATCTTGGAAGATCATGAAGGGAATATTTGGATCAGTAGTACTGCTGGAATTTCGAAACTGAATGTTGGCACTGGCCTGTTCAAGAACTATACGGCCCGCGACGGTATGATTGATGGTTCGTATCTGATCGGCGCCACGCTGATGAGCGATGACGGCGTCATGAACTTTGGCGGGTGGAATGGATTGACTACTTTCCGACCAGAGGACATTCGTGACAATCCTATACCGCCTCCGGTGGTCATTACCGATTTTCTGATCTCAAACCAGAGTATTCTTCAAAGTCGATCTGGGGAGAGTAATCGCAATGCGATCGCACTGTCGGAATTAAAAAATATTACGCTCGACCATACCGAATCGATCTTTTCAATTGAGTTCGCAGCTCTCCATTTCGCCGACCCTGCAGCAAATCGTTTTAGTTATAAACTTAAGGGATTTGATGACACTTGGGTTGAAACCAATGCCAACAAACGTTTTGCTACTTTCACTAATCTTGACCCTGGAACTTACACCTTCCTCGTGAAAGCAAGTAACAAGAATGGCGTTTGGAACGAGGTTCCAACTGCTTTAGAGATTGTCATTAAACCTCCTTATTGGAAAACCTGGTGGTTCCGGCTTGCGGTTTTTCTGGCCCTGATCGGCATTACGTACAGTGTTTTCTTGTTCCGTGTTCGACAACTACTGCAACAAAAGACACAATTGGCCAGCTTAGTGAAAGAACGCACCTTAGAGCTAGAAGAACAAAAAGCCTCAATTCAGCAGCAGAAAGAGGTTCTGGAACACGCTCATAAAAACATCTCATTGTTGAGCGAGATCGGCAAAGAAATTACTGCCACCTTAGACACCGAGGCCATCATCGAGCTGCTGTATCGCAACGTCAATGAACTAATGGATGCAACGGTGTTCGGCATCGGCTTTTATGATTCCCAACAGCAGATCATCGATTTTCCTTTTGTTACTGAGAACGGAAAGCGATATGAACACTATAGCCGAGATTTTCGCGAGAAAAATCAACTCCCCGTTTGGTGCATTGAGCACCAAAAGGAAATCTTTATCAATGATCTACGCGCCGAGTATCCCCGCTATATCAAGGATCTTAGTTTGACTGAGGATCCTGAGAAATGGGGAGCAGTACTACGTGACGGCAGCAACTCCGCCAATCCCCAGTCGATTCTTTACGTCCCTATTTTCGTAAAGAGCGCGATACGGGGCATCGTGGGAGTGCAAAGCTACAAAAAATTCGCCTATTCGAACACAGATCTCGATATCTTGCGTACCCTTGCCTCATACGTGGGGATCGCGATCGACAATGCTGACGCCTACACACAGCTCAAAGAAACACAAAATCAATTGGTAGAACGCGAAAAATTAGCTGCACTTGGTTCATTGGTCGCTGGCGTCTCCCACGAGCTCAACACACCTTTAGGTAACAGTTTGCTGATCGCAAGTTCGATTGAAGACAATATCAATCGTATTAGTGAAGTCATTGAATCAGGGCCGGTTAAACGTTCGGACTTTAGACAATTTGCAACCCGGTGCAAAGAAGCCTGTGTACTACTTTTACGGAGCCTTCGGACTAGTGCGAACTTGGTTAGCAGCTTTAAGCAGGTTGCCGTAGATCAGGCGAGTGCACAAGCTCGCCATTTCAATCTCCAACAAACCTGTAACGAGGTTATCGCGACAATGATGAATCAGGTGCGACAAGCCGGCCATCAACTTAGTATCGAAATCCCAAAAGAAATTCAACTCTACAGCTATCCTGGACCCTTGGGTCAGGTGCTCATCAATCTCTTACAGAACGCTTTGCTTCACGGCTTCGATGGTCGGCAACATGGACAAATGCATTTATCTGCTAGAACCTTAAACGATTTCGAAGTACGCCTAAGTTTCCACGACAATGGTGTTGGCATACCTGAAGAAAACCTTAGTCGCATTTTTGAACCCTTCTTCACCACCAAGCTCGGTTACGGGGGTTCGGGTTTAGGCATGCACATTACCTATAACATCGTCACTAAAGTGCTTGAAGGCAGCATCCGGGTCGAATCAGAAGTGAATGTCGGCACTACCATTACGATTGATATTCCTATGCACTTACACCCAGCGATTGCAGAAGGAATTTAGCGGTATCAGATGAGGCCTGTTCCTTCTGAAAATCGAGGGAACAGGCAAGTACCAAAAGACAGGGATTTAAGCTTCAGGTACAGGGTTTACCAAACCATTCTTCTTCGCCGACTGAATGATTTCCTTCACTTTCTTTTGGAAATCGGATTGCAGCAACTCCATTTTTTCGCCTAAGCGCCCCATTTGCTTGCCCATTTCCTCCATAGGTTTGCTGGCGTCTTCCATTTTCACGCTGAGGTGTTTGAGTGGCTCCAGAGATTTTTGTAATGCGTCCTGATCGATCTGAAGCTTGGACATTTTCTCTTGAAGTTTCTTTGACATTTCCTGCATTTCAGCGTGGAGGCTTTCCATCTTCTTACGATTAGTTTCGTCATTGCGATTAGACGCCATGCGTTCGGCCAGCACTTCCATCTTGCGACCTAGTGCTTCCATCTTCTTTTCGTAAGCGCTAATCTGCTGATCGAAAGCGCGGTCATACTTTTCGTTCTTGACTTCAACGGCTTCCATCTGTTTGCCGATTTCTTCCATCACCTTGCCTTGGGCTTCCATCTTCTTACCCTGTGCTTCCATTTCGGCGCCCACCGCTTCCATTGGCGCTTGCGCTTCACGTACTTGGCTCAGGACTTTGGCATCTTTGATAATGTAAGACTTACTGTCTTCGCGGAACCATAAAAATTCACCACCGTTGTCGCGCTTAAGTTTCTCGACGATTTTACGATCACGGCGGTCGCCGCTCATGTAATTGACATCGCCCTTGTCTGGGTTGACTAAAGCCATGGTGAGGTGTTCATGTTGGTCGCCATTCGCTTTTGCATCAAGGCGCTTGTTTGGCTTTTGATCTGGAGCGGCTGCAAGAGCCTCGGCTGACATCGGTGCTGCAGCAAGCGCTACAGCAGGAACCGACACCAGCGCAGCCTTCGGTGCTTCAAGTACCGTAGGTGCTTTATTTTCGACCGCACTCGCTTGTGCCACCAAAACAGCACAAGCAGCCGAAATACCGAACATAGGCACAGCTAATTTCCAAGCGAAAGGCTTCGCGGAAAGCTCGGGTTTGATTAATCGTTTAATGCGTAACATCAGATTTTCTCCTTGGGCCGATAGGGCCGGTTGGGGGTTGATGAACTGGAACTGCTCCAGCTCGGACAGTGCAAGAGCTAGGCGCCGCGGTTCGCCTAGTAATCCTGCTGCTAAATCATCGGCAATTTGTTCACGTTCTATGCGTATCTGTTTGGAGATCCACCAAACGGCAGGGTGATAGAACAGCACGATCTCAATCGCGCTCTGCAACAAATTCACTACGTAATCGAAACGCTTGATGTGCGCCACTTCATGCGCCAACAAGGCTTCTAATAAATCGGGAGGCATGCCGGTCACTAAGGCGCTCGGCAAAATCACCATGGGACGCCACCATCCAGCCGTCATCGGCGACTCGAGTTGATCTGACAGACCTAAGCGTAAGGGCGCACGAATATGAAGGCGCTGAGCAAAGCGATCGAGCTTGCTTTGCCATTCGGCATGGCTGTGTTGCTCGGCATGCGCCACTTGTTGACGCACCCACCACACACCAGCCAGCAAACGAACCGCCAGTGCCATCACACCGAAAGCCCAAATCAAGACGATCGCTGGCGCTTGTTGGCTTACAAAGCTCTGTAAGCGCAGGGCAATACTTTGAACTTGGTCGGTCACACTAGCTGACTGAAGTGACAAAGACTCACTCACTTCTTTCTGCTGTTGGGAGGCAGGTTCGCGATCGTCTAGAGCTTGAAGCAAACTTGTGGTCAGCGTGGCCTCGCTACGATCCGCCCAATGCTGAACAACATAAGAACTCGGAGCGATCACGCATAAACACAGAGCAGCGCAGGCGACTGCATAACGCCATTGCGCATTGGCGCGACGCAAGATAAATAGCGCCACCGCTGTTACTAAGGCGATCAATGCACCCTGCCAGACAAAATGCAAGAGGGCAGCGCCGATAAGCTGTATGCCTGCGTGATCAAATACATTCATTTATCGTCTCCATGCAAAAAGTCTTGGATCTCTTTGCGATCTTTTTCACTGACATGCTCTTTCAAAGCCGCCATGATTAATTCTTTGCCTGAACCAGCGAAGGCTTTTTGGATAAAGTCCTTCAATAGGTTTTTCTGCAACTTCTGCTGCGCTTGTGCCGCCGCATACACATGCGAACGCGCACTCTCATCACGCGTCAACAAACCATCGGCATGCATCATTTGCAATTGGCGCAAGACCGTGGCTTGACTGATTTCCGGGCGTTCTAACTGCGCTAACTCAAACACCTGCTTTGCTGTTCCGGGGCCGTGTTGCCATAGCACCTTGAGTAAGCTCAATTCAGCCGGGGTTGGCTTACGCGTTGCTTTGTTGGCGGTCGCTGCTTCGGTCTTCGTTGCTTTCATTGTCGTGTTAGCTTTATTTGGTTTTGTTGTGTGGTCCATGCCGATTTCTCCCATTTGAGAAACAGCATAAACCATTTAGAAAAATTTTTCTAGAAATTTTTTTCTAGATTAACTTGTGAACTGGCTATCAGACAAAAAAGATGCTCGAGAGTTTCGCTGACAAAGAACCTAGACTTAGATCTTTGTTAATCGACAAGATTAATGAGTTCGTGAAAAGTAAGGAGTGAGGCTAAGCTTAGTGCTCAAAGGTATCAGCCTCTATGTGTCTGCAACGATGTTTAAGCGTAATTACAGAATTACGGATTACACGAAGGACAAAACCGCGCATCGGCGAATTGTTTGTCTTCACGTACTTTGACTTGCTGATGATGGCAGCGCACGCATTTAAAAATTTCGCTCATATAAGTCGAGCTCGGGGTGCCGCAGACTTCGCATGGTAGACCGGCTTTTCTTTGCACCACGGAATAACCCGGTGCGGCGCAGCTGGGGCAGCTGCTGAGCATACGTTGTAGCAGGTCTTGTGTGGCTTTCTCAATGTGTTGCATGCGCGTTGGACAGGCAAATGCGCGCAAATCAGGTTCGACGAAAACTTTACGATTCTCTGCCACTAACTTCATTTGCGTGACGTGATGGCGCAGGTCTTCCCTAGTGTGGATGCCTTTGACGTAACGCGGATCGTTCTCAGATTGCGGACGCACCACAAGCTGTTGCTGTGGAAAACCTAGTTTGTCGACGAATTGTTCGATCTCGACCAAGTCACTGCTGAGTATTTGACCGGCAATGGTCGAGCCTTGCGCCATACCGACAATCTCAAGTCCAGCGACATCATCGATCAAGACCATGATCTCACGATTCCAGGGCATCATTCCCGTATAAGGATCGGTGCTGAAACTGCCTTCGCTGGCGAGTCCGATTTTTAAACCCGACAATTCCATGCCCTTACGCGCTTTGCGACGTGCAGCGTCGAGTTGGGTACCAAGGCGATTGATATCGCGCGTAAAACTGCCGAGCAAATCGGTGTCGTAACCTGTTACATGCACTACGCGGCAATGCAATACGGGTTCCAACACGGCAGCCACCACTGTCTGCTTGCCGTGCTGGGTCAAAAAAGCGATGGCTTGCTGAGCGTAAGGTGAATTGTCATTGGCGTTCAAACCTGTCGTCATACTGCTGGCCCCTGCTGTGATTCATCCACCAAATCCTTGGCGAGTGGCAGCCAAGCGTGTTCGGTGTAGCGATACAAATGGGTCTCGCCATGCTCCGCTTGCAGCGACCATAAGTGCAACCAACCCTTGTGCAGCAAATTCTGTAGTACAGCATGTTTGTTAATAATGCTGCTAATCACCTGATTCGGCGCCGCGATGACGACCGTCAAACGCAAGGGCTCGTGGATCCACCGTTCGCCATCATGCAGTGATTGCTTTGAGAGGCCGATCCGCAAATCACCACCATTGCCTTCAAACACACCGAGCTTACCGCCAACCACATTGTGCAAGACTTTATTGCCACTACCGAAGCGCTGCGGCTCGCAAGTCGATGAATGATATTGCCAGTTGATCCAATGTGTGACCAACATCGGCGCCGTCATCAACAATTCAAGCACACTCAGGTCAGGGTCGTCTTGCAAGCGATAGTCGTGCATAAAACTGCGACCTTGTAAGTTAAGGCCGCGTGCGCTCGGCGCCATCAAGAAGGCTGCATTATTCGCCAAGCCATATTCAGGACGGGTTTGTGCCGCATCATTGGCGCGCAAACGCAAAGCCTGCAGTAAACCTTGATGCGAACGACGTGGGTTCTCACCAAGTTGATGGGCGCGTTCACGACGTACTTGATCTCCGGCTTGAGCGAAAGCACTGGCAAACTTTTTCCAATGAGCTTGCGCGCTGGCGCTGAGCAAATCAAGATCAAAGGTTTCGATTTCGTCGGTAGTGGTATTGTGCAAGGCCGCCATGAACTGCACGTGCTCAGGAATCACAATACCTTTCTCACGTAAGGCAGCACGCACCAATTGAGCATTTAAAATCGCCACCAAGCTACGCACATTCACTTCACCGGTTTGACCACAGCAGGCGCCGCAATCCAATGCCGCCGCGTGTGCATTATTGGTACTTTGGCTGCCGTGACCGACCAACATAATCACAAGTGCAAAGTCGCGCTCGAGGCCCATGGCATGTAAAACTTTTGCCGCCAAATCGGTTTGTTGTTCAAGACTCAATCCGAGCAAACGTGGACGACACGTTGCTTGCTGCGCGTGTGTTAATCCGTGACGATCAGGATGATCGCGTTCGATTTGTTGCGGTTTGAATGCGCGCCACAATTGCCCCAGATACGAGACGCCAGCGGCTTCGACATAATTAAACGCCGTGCTCGGGCGGCTGCTCGTGTTTGACCATTGCGATTGGCGAGCGAATACTTGTTGACGGCCTTGTCTGAGATCCGCAGTAAGCAACTCGCTCCTTTGATCTTCGATCTCCGATGCCAACTTTATAGTGTCTGCGCTTGGCACCACACAATCACCGATTTGCATCGCCGGCGCTAACAAGCCCGGCAATTGTGGACGTTGGGAGGCGCTGGCCAAGGGAGAGTAGGCAGCAGGTACGCCGAAAAATCCCGCAAAACCCTTGGTTTGAATGCGCGCATCGGCTGCTTCGAGCGCTCGTCGCATTGGTTCACTGCGGACATCGATACAGAACACCGCTTGCAATTGTGTAGCTTGATTAGACTCGGTTTCGTCATCGATCTCCGCGGTTGCAGGATTGTCAGAAAACACTGCGTGTCTCAATTGCGAAGCTAATTTGTTTTGGTAGCCGAGTTCCAAAGCACGTTGCCATACTTCGTCGACTAGCAAGGCATCTTCGGCTTGACGCAAACGTGCTTGATGGTGTTCCCATTCGCGACGCAAGGCAGCAAAAGCTTGATTCGTCTTCTTGCTCTGTTGCCCATTCGAATCTGCCGCGCATTCCAACAAGACGATGCCCCAGGCTAAACGGATCGCCAACAACTCGCGTAAGTGTTGATCGGTACCGCCTGCGAGCTTCGCTTGCCAACTGAGGTAAGCACAGCTCGAGGCCCAACCATTAACGGTCAACAAAACCGCTTCGAGATAATCGCCCCATGCGTTGGGTGGCAAACCCAAGTGCTGCATGACCCACACTTCGGCATCGGCATGATTGGCGGGGAGTAAGTGCAAAGCACGGCCTAAGTGTGGCAAACCCATCAGCGTACCGATGCCGTGATCGTGAGTAATTGTTTCGCGCCAAAAGGCATATAGCCCAGCACTGCGCTCGGGTTGCCATTGCGCTTGATGATGATCAAAGTAGGCAGCACAGGTTTGACTGACCTGATGCGTAATCGCTTCACGCCACGACAAACGGGTGTGGCGATCCTCTGCATCATCGAGGACGTCGATCAGCAAAGGAAGCTGTGCAATTTTTGGTGCTTGTTCCAGGGCATTGATGCAAAAATCGAGCGTTAATGCACGGTGTTTTGCAGCGGGAATATCGCGAATGGCGGTGTATAAATCGGCCTCACCAATTCGCTTCTGTTCCCACGCGTGACGTTGCGACTCACGTGTTGGAAAAACTTGGATACCACCCAGCACTGCCATACGAGCAGCCACTTCGCGTACCGTCAGGTGAATTCGGTTCCAATGCGGATTGACTGCAATCGCTTGGTCTAGTGGCCACGCCGGTGCTATCGTTTGACAGGCCGCTTCACAGGCTTGCGCCACTTGTTGGCGGAATTCGCTACTGTATTCGGCGGTGTTTGCAACTGGCAAGGTGTCGGTCAGATTCATCATTTATCCTTCGATTATTTAAGGGTAGATCGAGGTGTAGATCGGCTGAGATTCTAGGCTTGATGACTTGCTTTGGATTTCAAGACCACTGATTCGAAGCGCGTGTTGCTTTGTTTAACCCAATTGGTTGGCCAAATTTTTAAAGTTAAACGCGTGTACCATTCGTCGATATAGAAACCGGCGTAACTCCAACGGCGCCATGTTTCGAGTGCTTGCGGGTAGGCTTCAATCAAGGCCAAAATCACATACAAAACCGCCATGCCGATCAGGGCAATGACGCCCAAGACAGATGCAGGACGATCAATCAAACCGAATGGCAGGTAATGCAAAGCGAGGGCTGCGGCCGCTAGACCTACGACCATCAGGCTACCGCGCACTGTGTGTGCCACGCGCTGCGTCAAGCTAGACTGGGCTACCGTGCTCCACAACAGCGGTGCGAGGGCGAAAGCGAACAAGGCATTCCACCACCACACCCAAGTCTGGAGGCCGTTCCACTCGGCGACAAAATGTAGACCGAACACGAGGCTCAAACTCAAGCAAGGTGCCAATACCAGGCTCGCGACACTGACAGCATGCTGGCCGCGCATTTGCGCAATCCGTGTTTCATGCACGATGTTAGAAGAAGCCAAGAAGGCATGCGCTTTGTACAGAGAGTGGCCGAGTAAGTGGAGGGCAGCAATGCTGTACAGACCAGCAGCGCATTCGACCAACATGAAACCCATCTGGGCCACAGTCGACCACGCTAAGCGCAATTTAATACTGACACGCGTCAACATCACCATGCCGGCTAAGACGGCGGTCGCCAAACCGAATGCGAGCAAGACAGCACGCGCCCAGTGCGCATGTTCGAGCAAGCTGGCATAGCGAATCAAGACGAAGCCGCCGAGGTTCACCACACCCGCATGCAGCAGCGCTGACACCGGCGTCGGTGCTTCCATCACTTGAATCAACCAACCATGGAAAGGCAGGGCAGCGGTGCGCAGAACCACGGCCAGCACCAGTAATACCGCACTCCACTGTAGATGGAGGTTCATGCCATCACGAGCAATCGTTTCAAACAATACGCTCAGAGAACCGCTACCCACTTCACGCCATGCCACCACCGCTGCCGCAATGAGCAAAGCATCCGCTAGATAATCGGCGATGCGCTTTTTATGCGCCGCCAATTGTGCGAATGGGCGCTCTTGGTAGAAGCACAGCAAATGTTGTAAGGCGAAACCAACCGCGCTCCACAAGACAATCACCAGCACCCAGTGATTCGCCAGCAACAACAACTGCACGATTGCCAGCACCGCAGCCATCGCCGCCATGTACTGTGTCTGACGCGCTTCGCCCGCTAAGTAGCGTGAAGAAAAACCGAGAATCACCGTGCCCAAAAATTGCACCAAGACCGCCAGCACTAGGCCGAGCGGCGTCAACATCAGATAGCAACTGGCCCATTCTTGCGAAGGTTTTTGCTGCGTCAGCATGGCTCCATTCACACTGGGCAACCACACACTTGCTGCAAACAAGGCCAGGACCACCAACAATACCGATAACGCCAGGCCGGAGCTGAGAATCAAAACTTGCCACGCCTGCTTCAGTGGCAAACGGCTAGCGCTGGCTCGGCTGAGGACCAAGGCCGCGATGATCATCAAGATGGGCGCGACCCAAACGCCCGCTGTTGCGAGTTCAAACATCATTGCATCACCTTTGGATTTGAATGAGGGAAGCGGGCACCATCTGGTTTATTCACAGTTGCCGCTTCGTGAGGAACAGGTGCGCATTGTGCGCTTTAAGATTTATTCTGTAAAATACAATGATTGGAACAAATTAATCACAAAAACAGAACATGAACGGTACATGATTAATCTTAAACAACTCAATTTCCATCATCTGTTCTATTTTTGGCGCGTGGCTAAGAATGGCCATTTGACGCGCACCGCCGAGGAGTTACACACCTCGCAATCGGCCCTATCCGCACAAATCAAGCAGCTGGAAGACCATCTTGGGCAGGATTTGTTCAAGCGCGACGGGCGCCGACTGACGCTCACGGAAACCGGACAAATCGTCTTTAGCTATGCCGAGACCATCTTCGGCTTGGGCCAAGAAATGTTAGGCCGACTTCGTGGCAAAAGCGGTGCCACACGTCATGTGCGGATAGGTAGCGTCTCAACCATGTCGCGTAACTATCAAGAAAACAAGATTCGCCCATTACTTAGCAATCCCGCCTTCAGCCTCAGTTTGGAGTCGGGTCAGCTCAATGATTTACTCGACCGCTTGCACGAACATCAACTCGATATCGTACTGGCCAATCAAGCTCTTCCATCCGACTCCAATCGCCGTTTGCATTGCCAATATTTGGGCAGTCAGTCGGTATCGATCGTCGGTCCAAGTGCTGACTGGCAAGGCAAAAGCCTGCGCGTACCGGAAGATCTCGATGGCCTAGAAATGGTCTTGCCTGGACCACGCAATGCCATCCGAGCCCAATTCGACGCCCTGTGCGCGGCTGCCGGTGTAAGTCCCCGCTTACGTGTTGAAGCTGACGACATGGCGATGCTGCGTTTGATCGCCCGTGATAGTGGCTGTTTGGCTGTGGTGCCCGAGGTGGTGGTACAGGACGAATTAAGGCAGGGAAGTTTGGTCAGTGTCGGCCGCTCAAACGCCTTGGTCGAGCACTTTTATGCGATCACCACACCGCATCCGCATCGCATGGAATTGCTGGCTTTGATCGCCGATCCTGCCCAAGTTTGAGTCGGAAACAGGACTGAGGCTCAAGCAATTTTGCTAAGGAGCTGTTTGCGCTCGTCGGTAAAGTCCCACCACAAACGCGGCGGCTCGCCATTCATGAAGCGCGTCACCGACATAAACACATCAATCACACAAGGATCGTGACGCACGCCGGTTTTCAAACAGAGCTCGTGATACATCTGCAATGGATCGGCACCAATCAGGTCGCTCGGCTGCAGATAGCCCAACAGCACCAGATCCGCTGCCGAGGCTTTGCCGATATTGGGCAGGTCGGTCAGGTTCTTTAAACGACTACGATCAACTTTGGTGGGATGCATGGTGTTCCTTTCGCAGCGGACGAAAAAACAGCGCACCGACTTTCTTGAGGGTGCGCTGTATTTTGGGTCGATCAGTTCTATGTCACGTCTTACTTAGCGCGTGCCTTACCAAATGCATCGCCCGGTTTCCAAGCCGGCATCTTGGCTGAGTTCGCCACTTCACGGCCCAAGTTCAAAGTGAATTGCGCTTGTTGCACCATGCCTGAGAGATCCCAGCTTGGATCGAATTCATCGGTCACTTGGTGGTAACGCTCACCATAAGCTTTGGCTTTCGCAGTGGATGCCGCTTGATCTTTCAAGAATTCGCGACCACCTTCGATCGAGAACGCAGGTACACCGTTTTTCGCAAAGTTAAAATGGTCGCTGCGGAAATAGCCGCCAGCCAAATCAGGCTCTGCTTTGGCGATCTGCATACCCATCGTCGCTGCGACCTTGGCGGCCATCGCGCCCAAGTCGGTGCGTTCACTGCCTTGCGTACCGATATCACGCGTCATACCAACAAAATTCAAGCTATCGAGATTTAAGTTTGCGGCCGTCTTGGCTAAAGGCCACAGCGGCTGTGCGCCATACAAAGCGCTACCGAGCAAACCTTGCTCTTCAGCCGCCACCCACAAGAACATCTGACTACGTTTCGTTGGATGCGCCACGGCTTCTTTCGCCATCGCTAACAAAGCCGCTGTACCCGAGCCGTTATCAACCGCGCCGTTATAAATCGTGTCTGCACCCGTTCCTTGCTTGCCGAGGTGATCCCAGTGCGCGCTGTAGATCACGACTTCGTCTTTCAATTTCGGATCGGTACCAGGTACCACGCCAGCAATGTTGTACTGCTCAACTCGGCGAATCGCTGCTTTCGTTTCACCAGTCAGTTTCGCTTGCAAAGGCACGGCTTGGAAATCTTTCTTCTCCGCGGCGGCACGCAACTTATCGAGATCTTGACCCGCAGCGGCAAACAAATTGCGCGCAGTATCTTCGGTCATCCAACCTTGCAAACCCGTACCCGGTGCGGCACCATCGAGTTGGAAACGCTCGTTCAACCAACTGTTTTGCACTACTGACCAACCATAGCTCGCGCTCGGCGTGGTATGAATCAACAAGACGCCAGCCGCGCCTTGACGCTTAGCTTCTTCGAATTTGTAAGTCCAACGACCGTAGTAGGTCAGTGCTTTACCAGCGAAACGATTGGGCTCTTCGGCAGTCGGCTGTGGGTCATTGACCATCATGATGACGATCTTGTTCTTGACGTCGACGTTCTTGAAGTCATTCCATTTTTCTTCTGGAGCGGTAATACCATAACCGACGAAGACCAGGTCATGATCGAACTTATGTTCAGCCACCGCATCACCAGGTGCCCACACCCAATCTTTGCCGAAACTGATATCAAGCGCTTTACCACCAGCGACTAACTGCGCTGAGCTTTGTTCTGGCAGAGATTTCACACCGGCGATTTTGACCAATTGACGATAAGAATTGCCATTCGCCGGTTTCAAACCGATCACTTGCGATTGGCTTTCCAAATATTGCACCGTCAAATCACCACCGCGTTGGCCTGTACCGCGACCTTCAAACAAATCGGAAGCGAGTAGGGAGAGATGGGCACGGAGCACTAGTTCTTGCACTTGCGCACCCACTTTTGCTGCCTCTGTCTTAGCGTTAGCTGTCGCCGCGTGCGCCGACATCATGCTCGGGAATGCCACAGCGACGCTGATGGCGATAGCGGATCGCAAAGCAAATTGATTTGCTGATAATTTCATAGGGCTCCTCATTCTTATTCTCAAAAAGATTCGTGAATTTCGTGCTGCGGCTCAGACGGCAATGAGGGGGATTTAGTTCCCACTCATGGCGAAGCGCAGAAGTCTGGTCGCGAACTATGCATCACAATTTGTGCATTAGCAAGCATCTTTGCTACTTGCTGTTTCGCCCCCGCTGCGGGATCAAGACCCTCGGGCGAGGAGACCGCTTGCATACCGACCCAAGCATTACGCCCACTACCTTTAGCAACGTAGAGGCAATGGTCGGCCAAATTAATCACTTGTTCCCAAGCAAAGAAGTCGAGCTTATCAGCGAAGAAAGGATAGGGTGCAAAACCAATCGAGCAAGTTCTTTGAGTCGTCTCGCCATCAGGCAAATGGAACACATGGGCTTCAAGTTGTGTGCGAATCCGCTCTGCCAAGTCCTGTGCCTCAAGATAGTTGGTGTCGCGCGCTACGATCAAAAATTCCTCGCCACCCCAGCGAATCAAAGTATCACTCTCACGTACGCTTGCTTGCAAAATCGCTGTGGCCTGCACCAAAACCTGATCGCCCGCTGCATGGCCATACTGATCATTAACCGACTTAAAGTGATCGATATCGACCATCATGAAAATCAAATCGCCACGTTCGGGTTTGCTGTTCGTGTAGTTACGCTGAACTCGTGCCAAATCCTCGTTGATGCAGTGATGCAAATAGCGTCGATTACGCAAACCCGTGAGCGGATCGCTCAAACTTTGCTGCTCTAATGCGCGACGAGAGGCTTCTAATTCACGTGTGCGTTGCAAGACCAAATTTTCTAGTTTGCGATTCTTTTCACGCAGCGCCCATAATCGCCAGCGAATCAAAACAAACACCAGCCCGCTAAACAAAGCAAGATAGGAAAAGTAGGCCCACCAAGTTTGATACCACGCTGGCAGCACTTTGACGTTCAGGACTAAATCCGACTCGGACCAAACTCCATTGCGATTCGACCCACGCAAATGTAGACGATAATCTCCTGGCGGCAAATTGGTGTAGGCTGCTAAGCGACGGGTGGCATCGGTTTCTATCCAGTCTTTATCATATCCATCCAAGCGATAGGCGTAACGATTATGGTCAGCCGCGGTGAAATCAAGCGCGGCAAATTCAACCACCATACTATTGGCATCGGGTTGTACCAGCAACGTCTCGGCCTTGGTACCAACATAGCGTGCATGGTTCACGGCGATGGTTTTGCCGCCGACTTGGATATTAGTGACCACCAAGGGTGGTAAATAACGATAAGGTTTTACCAAACCAGGTCGGACAATCGTCAAACCGCCAACACCGCCAAAGATCAGATAGCCATTGCTGGTCTTGGTTCCGGAGGTCGACCAGTAACCAGTAATGCTGACGCCGTCGGGTTCGCCAAGCGGTATTACCTGCATCGTCCGCGTATCAACCATGGCCAAGCCTTCGTCGGTGCTCATCCATATATTGCCCTGTTCATCCTCGAGAATTTTATTGACGAGATCATTGGGCAATTTTTCAGCTTTACCAAAATGGGTGAAGTCGAATTCGTTGGGCTTCGTGCCTGGTCGCAGTAAATCAAGGCCACCACCTTGCATGCCGACCCATAACCAGCCACGACTATCGAATAACATACTCGAAACATTACGATGGGTAAGACTTGCTTTGCTGTTGGGGTTAGGCTTAATGTTAAGTAGTGCCTGCGTCTTCAGATCATATCGATATAAACCATCTTGCAAGGTCGCGATCCAGATCGCGCCATCAGGAGCTTGCTTCAATTCAGTAATGAATTTTGTACCGAGCGCTCTGGCCCAGGTGGGTTGCACAGCACGATCTGCGCTTGAATCTAGATCCATTTCCCACAAGCCCTCAGGGCCGCCAATATACAAACTCGAACCGACTTGCAAAATTGCCGCCACGCGCAAGGCGGGATTGCGTGGTGCTAGACTGAGACGTCGCACAGCAGTACCCCGTGCATCACTGACATACATGCCCTTGTCGGTACCGATGTAAACCTTTTTCTCACCGACAGGATAAATCGTAAATACCGCCCCTTGCGGTAAAGCATCTTGCAAGCGCGTCTCGTCGGCGTTGATGGTGCGAAAACTGCTACTGTTTGGATCAAGAATACTCACACCGCGGTGTTGTGAACCTATCCAAACCCTCCCATCAGGAGCACCGTACGCCGAGAAGAAATCAATCCCGAGCAAACCATGAGAACGCTCCTCACCGCCAAATAAACTCATGATGGCGCGTGATGAGGGATCATGGATACTGATACCGCGTTGGCTCCCGACCCACACCAAGCCTGAACGATCACGCATAATCGACCACACGGAATTATCGGCGAGACTACTTTGACGATTGGTTTCATGCACCATACGTCGCGTTTCTAAGGTCTGAGGATTGACCACCAAAATGCCACGACCGTAAGTCCCTAACCAGATTTCATCATCGGCAATTTTCTGTATGAAGAAGACGTTCTCATTCATCGCCTCTTTATTTTTGCTCGAGGGATTCTGAATCATTAAGGGCTTGGGCTCTGGATCTTCTGGTGTGATGTAGAAGGCGCCGGAATCAAACGTTCCTATCCAGACCTTACCATCGGCGCCAACACAAATTGACACCACACGCTGCACCTTATTCGGTGGAATCGGCAAAGGCACACGTTTCATCTCGTGCGTCTTAACGTTAATCTTGACCACACCTTCGCTGGTACCGACCCAAATCGTATCTTGATTGTCACGAGTGACCGTACGCACCAAATTGCTGTGCAAACCGGCGTCACTTTTACGATAAACCTTGACCTCGCCAGTGTCGGGACGATAGTAATTTAAACCATCACGCGTGGCCAACCACAATCCACCCTGAGTGTCGCTAGTAATTGAATTCACCGTGACGTGACTAATTCCTTTTTCGCCAACCGGCACCCGAACAAAACGGTCGTTGTAATGGTCATACATGGCTAGACCACCGCCATTGGTACCGATCCACAGACGCCCCTGCGCATCTTTGTGGAGACTCATAACATAGTTGTCAGGCAAACTATTGGGGTCGTTCGGCACCGGTAGATAATTGCGGAAGCGGTAACCATCCCAACGCGCTAAACCACCTTGCGTTCCCACCCAAATGAAGCCGTCGTCATCTTGGGCCAAAGCCGTGGCGCTGTATTGCGGCAAGCCGTTTTGTGCCGAGAGATGACGAAACACCGTATCTGCAATTTTTTCCCAGTTTTCACGGCCTGGTGTTTTACGAAGAGATTCTGTCTTTCCTAGATTCGATGAGGCAGCCATGCTTGGTGCCTGCTCTGTCGCCTGAACGCTTTCTGTACACAAACTCAGCGTACACATGAGGAATCCAAGCAAGAACATGCTTCGGCAGTTTTTTGTTTTCAGTGCGCGCGACGAGCTAAGGCCGGACGGCATCCGAGGCACAAAGGAAAAACTAGACCAATTCATGCTCGCCTATTCCCCTACACTATTCGCGACGCTGTTTCACGACCGTGACCGTGCATTCAGCCTCGGCTACGACTTGCGAAGAGACACTACCAAGGTAACGACGCAAAGTTGAACTTCCACGCGAGCCAATAATGATTTGATCGACCGAATTGTTATGGGCATAGTCAATAATCGCTGCCGCTGGATCGTGCGCCTCTAAGACATGGAAGGTAATTTTATCGCTACGCACCTGCAAGGGGCGAGCCCAATGTTTAAGTTCTATGAGTTGTTTCACATGCAGATTCTGTCCATCTTGCACCATAGCGTCGTCGAGCCCGATTCGGCTGGTTTTGCGTATCGTGACGCAGGCCAAACGAGCACCCGGTTCTGTCTGCAGCATGCGACGCGTGATCATGCGAATTTCGTCCGTCAATTCGGTATTGCTTTCACTCAGATGCAGCGCAACCATAATGATAGGCGCCTGCGCCAAATGGTCATGCATGCTGTAGCGCGCAAATGGTTCAACACCGGCCGCTTTGAAACGCCGCTTCAAAACCGAAATCATGCCGTCTTGCGCTTGTTTTTCGGCACGCGCCGTCAAGGGAATTTCATTCGGATTCTGCAACATGAATGCCAGTTGACCGGCCGTGTCAAAACGGTCTTTAGGATCAACCTCCATACAACGCAAAATCACTTCTTGCAGATAGGGAGGAATCGCCGGATTGTGACTACGTGGCGGAATCGGATCGCGATACAAGCGCTTCTTCAGGCCAGTCACAGAAGTGGGATGTCCGAAAGGGCGCTCACCGGTCGCAAGGTGATACAACAAAACGCCAAGTGAAAATTGATCACTACGCGGCTCATTACGAATGCCGAGCACTTGCTCAGGAGCGATATAAGGGCCGGTGCCCATCGGTAAGCGAAACTCTTCACCGAGCAAATCAGGTAGCTTGTCATGCCGCGACAAACCATAGTCAATCAGCACCGCATCACCCTCGGGACGAAACATAATGTTTGAGGGTTTGAGGTCAAGATGAATCACATTTTGACGATGCAAATCTTGTAGTGCCGTTGCCACTCGAATGCCGACATTCACCACTTCTTCGATTGGTAAGGGCGATGCATCAAAGCGACTACGCAAAGAGGTGCCCGCAATGTGCTCCATCACGATAAAGGGCTGCGTATCGAAGTCCCCCGAACCGAAGTAACGCGGCACATGTTTGCCCTTCAACTTCGGCATAATCATTTGCTCGACTTCAAAAGCAACAATTGCGGTCGGATCATCAATGCTATACATCAAAGGCACTTTCATGATCAGCTCAGGATCCTTGCCTTCTGCAGATCGATAACGCGCTTGTAGATCGGTGATGCGCCAAAGCGCCGCCATGCCACCGACGTGCAGTTTCTCTTCAAGGCGATAACCGTCGACGATCATGCCCGCTTGCAAACGGCGTGGCGTCTTGGCGTTGGCTTTAGCTTGCGATTCAGGAAGCGTTTGAGTATCGACCGCAGTTTCTGGTTTGACCTCAGGCGCTGCAGCAAGAGGTTGATCCGAAACAGCGGTCGGAATCGAGTGTGGATCGGACATGCTGGCTAACCTCCATGAAGTAGTCGCTGTGCCAAGCTGGCAGGTAGACCGGCTGCCAATACTTTTTGGGAGGCGGTCTCAGCATCATAGGGTATGCGATAAAAGGTCAGCTCTTGTTGAAGCGAATCAAAGATCGCGTAACAAGCGGCGGGATTGCCATCACGTGGTTGCCCAACCGAACCCGGCTGTACTAACCAACGGCGAAGTTTGCTGAGGGGCACATTGACATCGGGCACCGGCGTAAACTCACCGACTTTGCCACTTTGATTCATGTGATACAAACTCGGCGTATGAACGTGACCGCAGAAGGTAATCGGTGCCGTGGTTGCGTTCATGCTACGTGCTGCTTCCATCACGCCATCGACATACTCCCACTTCTCTGGGGCCCATGCATTGGCGTGTACAAACAAGCAGCCTTCCATTTGGAAACTCATTGGCAAGTCACGAATGAAGTCGCGATGAAAAGGGCTTAGTTGATCACGGGTCCACTCGACCACCAAACGCGCAGTGGCATTCATTTCTTTACGATCATCTTGCAGCACACCGATATCATGATTGCCCATCAAAACTTGGGCTCCCTTAGCGACATACGAGATCACCGTGTCTAACACCCAACTCGGATCGGCGCCGTAGCCGATTAAGTCACCTAAGAATGCATACTGTTCGGCGCCGTTGGCTTGTGCGTGAGCGAGGCAAGCTTCTAATGCTTCGCGATTCGCATGCAAGTCAGTGAGTACGGCCAAGCGCATAGGGGACAGCTTTCAGGTGAAATATGAACTTCGATTGTAAGTGAAAGCATTGCACAAAAGAAGCATTTCCTTGGTGAGTTGTGAAAAATCACCACGCACGAATTAGATCGAAGATAGGGCGAAGTTGGATCAACGAAAAGTCCGTTCAATTCTTTGCTCGTGAGAGAGCCTTTTACACGTAAAATCTTCGAATCAGCCGACAGACTTCCGTTTCGCACGCATCAACTTTGTCAGATACCTGAAACAATGAAGTGGTGGTCACGAATCCCGATCGCTTTGGTCTGCACATGATGACCTCAACGGTGAATTCATACGTCCTATCGAAGTCGTCTCCGAACCCACAAGAGCCTTCAGAATATATCTATGGCAGTCCTTCCGTAGGATTCGTCTTTTTTCTGCCAAAAACATTGTGGTTTTTCCAAAAAGAAAGAGCCCTTCTTGTCATTCTGGCTTATACTAAAAGAATTGACATTGGGAAACATTTCCCATGCGTAGTGACTGTAACCTCTTGGCTAAGCTCTATGACGGAAGCACAGACGCACTATATCGAACCAGCGCAATTGCGAATTGGTATGTACATCTATCTTGATATGGGATGGATGGATCATCCTTTTCCTGTCAGTAGTTTTGAAATTCGTAATGAAGATCAATTGCAAAAGCTGCGCTCGCTCGGGCTGAGCAAGATACGCTATGCCCCGGAAAAGAGCCACGTCGCCGAAGAGGTCGCAGCACCCAGTGCAAAAGTCATCGATATCAGCGAATCACCAGAAGCAAAGGCAGCAAAGCTACACAAGGCCTTATTAGCGCGCCAACAAGCCAGCCTGATCGCTTGCGAAAAACAATTTGGCCAAGCAACGCAGGACTTCAAACATCTGACCGAAGTCGTTCACGCACAACCCAAAGTCGCCCAAGAAACAGCGGTCAAATTGGTGCAGGGCATGCTCGATGGCATCCTGCAAGAGGAAGAAACTGCGATACGTTTATTGTCGGAAAAAGCTGGCGAAAAAACAGCCCTGCATTCCGTTAATGTCACCCTCATTTCTTTGCTGTTGGGGAAGGCCCTGCATCTGCCAAAGGAGGACATGCTGGAGTTGGGCATAGGCGCCTTACTCCACGATGTCGGCAAAATGGAATTACCTGACCGCCTTCGTTGGTTGGACGATCTCGGCAGTATGGCCGAGCGTCAACTATATCAAAGCCATGTTGCGCATGGCGTCAACATGGCACGTAAGATGCAGTTATCTCCAAGCGCGACACTGTTGATTGCACAACATCACGAGAACGCCGATGGCAGTGGCTATCCGAGTCAGATCTCGGGCGACAAAATGACCTCACTCAGTCGCATTATCTCTTTGGTCAATCGCTTTGATAATCTGTGCAATCCAAGCAATGTGTCTTTAGCCGTCACACCACACGAGGCGCTGTCGCAGCTATTCACCAAGAACAAAACCCAGTCTGATACGCACACGCTCACCACCTTCATCAAAATGATGGGGATTTATCCACCGGGATCTGTCGTCCAGCTTAACGATGAACGCTACGCCATGGTGGTGTCTGTCAACTCGGCTCGTCCAATCAAACCTCGCGTCATCATTCATGATCCACAGGTACCAGTGGATGAGGCCTTGGTCATCAACCTTGAACACGAAGCCGAAATCGGTATACGCCGTAGCCTCAAGCCCTTGCAATTGCCGAAGGCTGTGTACGACTATCTCTCGCCTCGCAAACGTCTATGCTATTACTTTGAACGCGCCAGCGAATTACAAGGCATGGATGGCAATCCTCAACTGGCAGCGCTACGATAATGACGCACGCTTGGGAAGGCCTGATCGAGGGCATGCTAGAAGCGGTTCTGTTAGTGGAGCCAGTGCAATTGACCGTGGTTGCTGCGAACCGCGCTGCCCATAAAATTCTTGGCGTGCCCTCACACTCTCTGCCCGGTCGTTCAGTGATCGACCTCGCCGCAGCACCGGAGGACATGTTCTTTTGGGAAGATGTGGCAGCAGGATTATCGAACAATATTTATTCAGAGACCTTATTGCGTCGCGCTGATGGTCAGGCCATCCATGTCATGCGTCGCGTCAGCTTGGTACGCTTTGACAATGCCAGCTCGATGTATGTACTGGCGATCCGTGATCACACTGATCAACGACAAGTCGAGAGCGAACTCGAGAAACTGATTTCTGAACTTCGCGCGACTTTAGAATCAACCGCAGACGGCATTCTTGTTACGGATCTAGACGGCAGCATACGTAGTTACAATCATTTGTTCGCCAAATTATGGGGCTTACCTGAAGACATGCTGACCAGCCGCAATGACGCGGCGGTCTATGCATGGATGGACAATTGCATGGTCGACGCCAGCCACTACAACGAGCGGCTGGCACAAATCCGTCGCTCGCCGTTGATGGAAGCCAGTGATGTTTTGGTGCTCCATTCTGGCAAAGTGCTGGAACGCGTGACCTTGCCGCAATATGCACGTGGCCGACCGATTGGACGCGTTTATTCTTTCCGCGACATCTCGCAAAAACTCGCCGATCAAGCGCGGCTACAACTCGCCTCAAAAGTCTTCGAGGCCAGCACCGACGCCATCTTCATCACCGACGAAAAGCAATGCATCATCACCACTAACCCGAGTTTCGAACGACTCACTCAGTTCTCTGAAGTCGAAATGATAGGGCTTAGCATTAGCGATTTTTTCCTCGGTCACGGCAATGCCGATATCCTCAAACGCATGTTAGATGAACTCGCGCTCGACGGTTTTTGGGAAGGCGAATTGTGGAACCGACGTCGCGATGGACATGCCTATTTATGCATGATTTCCTTGGTGCAAGTACAAAACGACAATGGCGACACCATTCATACCATAGGCTTCTTTAAAGATCGCACGGAAAACTACCAAGCAAAACAAAGAATCGAGGAACTCGCGTTTACCGATGCCTTGACTGGTTTGCCGAATCGCATGTTATTGGAAGAGCGCGTCTCACAATCGATCACACATGCCAGCCGCGACCAAAGTCAATTTGCTCTACTGTTTCTTGATCTCGACAACTTCAAACAAATTAACGATTCACTTGGTCACCCGTTCGGCGATCGCGTGCTGGTTGAAGTCACCGAGCGATTAAAAAAATGCCTACGCCAAGTCGATACCGCAGCTCGCTTGGGTGGCGATGAATTCGTACTCTTGCTGCATCAGGCCGATGCCGCCGGCGCGGAAGTTTGTGCTCGTCGCGTGTTAGCTGACCTCAGTGCACCTTTCAATCTGGACGGCATCGAATTCACCGTTACTTGCAGCATCGGCATCGCTCTCTATCCCGAAGATGGCACCCAGATGCAGGACTTGATCAAAAATGCCGATAGTGCCATGTACTACGTCAAAGAACGTGGCCGCTCCGACTTCCGCTTCTATCAACGCAAGATGAATATTGGCTTACTGTCGCGCATGAAGATCGATCATGCCATGCGCTTAGCCTTAGAACATCAAGAATTCAAACTGCACTATCAACCGCTGTTTGATCTCGATCGTCAACAAGTGTTTGGAGCTGAGGCGCTGATTCGATGGAGCGACAAGGAACTCGGCGACATTAGCCCCGCGCAGTTCATTCCCATCGCCGAACAAACCGGACTGATTATCGCGATTGGCAATTGGGTCATGCAAACTGCGATTGCTCAAGCCGCTGCATGGAATAAGAATGGCCAACAAATACTGATCTCTATCAACGTCTCAGCGCTACAATTCCAGCAAGCAAACTTCGTCGATAGTCTCTCTGCCGCTTTGTGCGAGGCCCATCTTGATCCATGTTGCATCGAACTCGAATTGACCGAATCGATTTTGATTCGCGATGCTCAAGAGACTCTGAAAAAACTTGAAGCGATCGCGGCTCTCGGGGTGAAAATGGCGATCGATGATTTCGGCACCGGTTATTCCAGTCTCAGTTATCTAAAACGCTTCCCGATCAATAAACTCAAAATCGACCGCTCTTTCATCATGAATCTCCCGCAGGATGAAAGTGACGTCGCTATCGTAACGGCCATTATCAGTTTGGCGCGCGCACTCAAACTGCAAGTGATTGCAGAGGGCGTTGAAAGCCTTTCGCAACAGGCACTGCTTGCAGAGCTTGGTTGCCATCAAATTCAGGGATACCTCATTGCAAAAGCTTTAGATCCCATTGAATTTGAATCTTCATTTCTCCAGGGAAAAATCGATTCCTCCTGGATCGCTTAATCAGCCACATGCCTTAACGTATTAATCCCTGAAAACCATCCGTTGATCCCAACTAGCGCCGACGCTCTAGAATAAAACGCTGCATCGCAGCACAAAGCTTTCGTTTGAAGTTACACTTCTATTCACACAAATCTCGTTTTTCCCTGACTCAATTTGAAGGATCAATTCATGAAAAAAAGTACGCTTGCAATTGCCGTAGTCGCGGCCTTGGCGGTCAGCTATCCAGGCGCGGCTTGGCTGACAGGCAAACGTTTGGAAACCAAACTGACGAAAACCGAAAAAAACGATACGGCATTTTCCAAGCTCAAAGTCGTTAGTCAAACTTATACCCGTGGATTGTTCACTTCAACTCAAGAGCAGACTTACGAATTAGCAGAAGATTTCATCCCTGGCTTGGGTGAGCGCACAGTCGACATTGAGCAAGCAAAATCCGACAAATCCGGCGAAGGTGAATGGCCTAGTGATGATGTGGTGGCGAAAACCCATTTCAAACCTTTCCAATTCAAGGTTATCAATCACATCACTCACGGCCCTGTACCTGGGATTGTCGGTTTCGCTGCAGGCAAGGTGGAAACGGAGCTAGTGATCGATCCCAAAACCTTGGCAGAAATTAAGAAGGTATTCGGCGATAAAAAATTTCTCGAACTCACGACCATTCTCAACTATGGCGGAGGTGGTACTCTAAAGATCGCGAGCCCGGCTTTTAACTATAAAGATCCGAATGGTAGTACTAGCGTAGCCTGGAAAGGCTTTAAAGGTGAAATTGGCTTTGACGAGGATTACAAAAAGCTGCAATTCAATGTCAACACTCCGGGTCTAGATGTCAGTGACAAGAACGACGCCGGCAATTTCAGCATGGGTGAATTTAAGGCGAGTGGCAATATTGATCGCGCCTTTGGTGACTTTATGCTGTATCTCGGAAAGACCAGCGCATCGATTGCCAGTGTGGAATTTAAGAGTACCGCAATGGGTGGCTTCAAAGCCACGAACATTAGTCTCGAATCCGACAGTAATGCCCGTAAAGACTTGATCGATATGGGCATCAAGATTGGAATGGCAAGTTTCAAAGCTGGCGAAGCGGAATTCTCCAACTTCCACTACGACTATTCTTTGAAAAACATTCATGCTGAAACGCTGGGTAAATTGTCGCAAGAATTCTCTGTAGTGTCCAAGTCCGGGGTGGATTCACGTGAGCAAATGGCACAGTTCCAAGAAATTTGGAAAAAATACGGTATGAGCCTACTGAAATACGATCCAGTCATCTCTCTCGATCGCCTCAGCATCAGCGGTAAGAGCGGTGAGTTCAAAACGACAGCAAAAGTAAAATTGGTTGGCGTGACCGAAGCCGATTTCAATATGCCACAAGCCTTGCTGCAAAAAGTCGAAGGCGAAGTCGATGTCAATTTCGCTGATGCCCTGATCGAAGAAGTCGTGAATATGACGCAGAAAGATCCGAACTCACGTGCCATGGCTCTGAGTATGGCCAAAGGCTCTGTGGGCGCGATGGAAGGCCAAGGCTATATCACTCGCAAAGACAAAACGCTGAGCTCACATATGGAATGGAAACAAGGTAAAGCCACTATCAATGGCAAGCCTTACCCACCAATGATGAATACAGCACCGGCACCAGAAGGTGAGATGCCTGTGCAATAATCTCTTTAAGAGAATATAAAAAAACGGCCAGTTTCACACTGGCCGTTTTCTTTTGAACTACGCAATCTATATTTATTCGTTGCTCATGAACACCCATGAACAAGGCCCCAAATATTTACTTCACACCGTGCATCAATTTCTGCATCAATGGGGCGATCAAGAACAACACAATACCCGCGCCCATGAGGGAGTAGAAACCGAAAGTATAGCCACTCAACGCTGACGAAATCGACATCCCTGCATCGCCACTTACATGGCTTGCGAAGATACCGGACAAGTTATTGCCCATACCAGTAGACAGGAACCAACCGCCCATGCCTAAACCGACTAAACGTGTCGGTGCTAACTTGGTCACCATCGACAGACCGATTGGAGACAAACACAACTCACCGATCGATTGAATCACGTACACCATAAACAAAGGCCAGAATGGAATCTTGCTATTCGCATCGACCAAGCTCGACAAGGCGAACATCAGCAAGCCAAATGCCAAGCCGTTGAAAATCAAACCGAGACCAAATTTGCGTGGAATCGATGGATTCATTTTGACTTTGTCCAAAGCGACCCAAACAATAGCAACAACTGGTGCAAACAAAATGATCGCCAGTGAATTCACACTTTGGAACCAAGCTGTTGGAAACTCCATAAAACCCAAATTACGATTGACGATCTGATCCGCCAAGAAAGTAAAGGAGCTACCGGCTTGCTCGAAGAACATCCAGAACAAGATGTTGAAAGCGAAGATCAACAGCATCGCGATCACTTTATCACGAGCGACATTACCGTTACGCACACCTTCGACCAATAGCATTACGATCAAACCGGCGAACAAAGCCATCAAGACGAATTGCAATTTCGCCGCGCCCATCGACAACAAGAAATAAGCCACCGGAATCACACACAAAGCACCCAAGGCAACGTAGATTACACGTGAAATGCTCTCTGTACCTTCAGCTGGCGCACCGATGCCTTTCAAAGTCCGGCGACCAATGGCAAACCAAACCAAGCTCAACAACATACCGATGCCAGCGGAAATGAATACGATCTTGTAAGCTGGCGTATCACCCGTATTGAACACCTTCTGTGCCAAAATTTGAGTAAAGATAGGGGCTAAGAAGCCGCCCACATTGATACCCATATAGAAGATAGTAAAACCAGAGTCACGACGTGGATCAGCGATACTGTAAAGCTTACCCACCATGGTGGAGATATTCGGTTTGAACAAACCGTTACCAATAATAATGGTCGCTAGACCCGCGGTAAAAATATCTTGATTCGGAATCGAGATCATGAACAAACCTGCCGCCATGAACACCGCTCCAACTAAAATCGAACGTTGATACCCGATCACGCGGTCTGCGACATAACCTCCAAACAAGGCTGCCGCATATACTAATGCGAGATAAGAACCATACAAAGCATTCGCAGCCGATTGACCGCTACCGTCACCGTTATAAAACTGCGCAACGATATACAACACCAAAGCCCAGCGAATGCCGTAAAACGCAAAGCGTTCCCAGAATTCGGACATGAACAACATCCACAGTGGGGCGGGATGGCCCATGATTTGTTTAAACTCAGGGACAGGGGTCTCTTGTCCCGGTGTGATTGCAGCACCACTCATGCAATTTCTCCTCTAGTGTTCATGTTCTTCTTAGTCTTTAGTATTTCCTAAAGACAATTTGACGTCTTTTCCCGAATATCAAAAAAGTTATCTTTCAATACAGGGTTTTGAAATGACGGTGCATTCTAGCCTAGAAATGCAAGGCCGCAGCTCATTTTGGGAAGGAAATACAAGAACATCGATTGCGCGTTGCGGAAAAACGAATTTTCTTTTGCGAAAAGAGGAGCGCAACTTTGAAAGAACGGCCGCCGCGACACTGGCGACAGCCGACTCTCGAATCTAGTTTGTCACTGACGTGGAATCCAATTGCTCAGAGTATCAACAATATGGCCACCTGCTTTGCTGAACGGTACTTTGGACACAAATCGCGTATCGCGTGTTGTACCGAGACGCACGCCTGTCGCCGTTTCAGCCAAAGTGATGCTCATGTCGAATGCCATGGTCAAAGGCATTTCCGCGTGGACATCGTAACGATACACATCACCAGTTTCTGGATTGGCCCACACTTTGACACGGAATTTTTGTAATCCACTTTGCTCGACCTCAAACAGACTTGTGTCCACGTTATTTAATTTGACGCCATTCGTGCGTTTCACTTCCGCATTCGGTTCGAACACATTACGAAACATCGGTTTCAACATTGCCTCGAAATCAAGCGGCTTAATTTTTGACGGATCTTTCGGGGTCGGTTGAATGTCAGATACCGTGTAAGTTGGCTCATGGTCTTTCCAACCGGTTTGCTGTGACTTGAAACTGACATTTTTCTTAGTACCGTCTTTATCGATTTCCATTTTCGTATCGATATCGCGCGGTACAAACTTTGCGGTTTTTTGCAAGTTATCGACCACTTTGACCCACAAAGGATCTGGCGTCTCGGCCCAAGCAGATAAGGCTGCCAACGTCATGATTGTGCCTGCTACTAATTTTGTCCAAAGTTTCATGTTGTTCTCCTAGTGTTTTAAATGCTCTACAAACTCATGAGACAAAGCGTCCCCGTTGCTCGTTCGAGCAAAAATTAAATGTTGTGATTTATCAGGTTTAACAGCCGTTGGTATCTGGCTGAGGGGGTAAAGCGCTACATAGGTTTAAAGCGCCAAGCGTAGGCCTGGCTAACTTTGAGTACTTCTTTGCTTCCGCGCAGTTCTATCGTGACTTTACCAAGCTCGTCACGATGGGCTTTAGCGATGGCATCGGCGCGTACCACGGTGCCACGATGCACTTGCCAAAAGATTTCTGGATCGAGTCCATCGATAATCTCTTTCAATGGTTTGCGAACATGAGCCTCATCTTCGGTCGTCACCACGCGGGTGTACTTTTCATCTGAAGTGAAGAAAATCACTTTGTCGATCGGGAACATCTTGATGGTGTCACCAACACTGGCGCTAATCCAACGAATCCGCTCGACAGTCGGTGCCCGCAAACGCTTATCGAGTTCAGACATCAATTGACTAAAGTCGGCTGGGGCTGCCTTGCTTGAAAGGCGCTCTTTTAAACGCGCGATGGCATCGATTAGGCGATCTTTGGCGATCGGTTTCAAAAGGTAATCGATGGCACCAGCAGCGAAGGCATCAAGCGCATGATTGTCATAAGCGGTCGTGAAGACGACTTGGCAATGGCCTTTGATCGCATTTGCGACATCAATACCTGTCATACCTGGCATACGAATATCGAGAAAAGCGATATCCGGTTGATGTTGTTGGATGGCTTCCAAAGCATCGGCGCCATGCTCCGCTTCAGACACAATTGTCAATTCAGGCCAATGCTCAGCCAACATACGACGCAAATCTTTGCGTGGTAAATCTTCGTCATCAGCAATAATTGCAGTCAAATTCATGATTCTTTTCCTACTTATCCAAATTCATTTGCTAAAGGTGCCTTTTTAATTCTGCTTATTCCGATGCCAGTGGCAGCACAATAATCGCGGCAACACCACCCTCAGGACGCGCTTTCAAAGTCAAGCTGGCACGTTTGCCATACATAGATTCGAGACGTTCACGAATATTCGAAAGACCGATGCCCGAGCCTGAAGTTGTGCCACCAAATCCCACTCCATCATCCGCTACCATGACTTCCAATTTTTCTTCATCCTCTGCATCAAAATAACGGGCTGTAACGCTGATATGAGCCGGTCCTATCTTTGGTTCAATGCCATGTTTAATCGCGTTCTCAACCAAGGAAATCAACATCAACGGTGGAAACACGGCATCTTTCACTTCACTATCAATACTAAAGCTCAGACGCGGGATACGGGCTTGCATCAGACTCAAATAGGCTTTTACGGTTTCCAATTGCTTTGCAAGGCGCCCTTGCTCAACACTGCCATCACCACGCATCTGAGGAATCGTACTGCGCAAATAATCGACTAAATGATCAACAATTGCGGTCGCTCTTAAAGGCTCGCTCAGAATTGCAGAACGTACGCCCGCTAAGGTATTGAACAGAAAGTGTGGCTCCACTTGAGCAACTAGGACCGACAATTTCAACTCCGCTTCGCGTCGTGCATTTTGTTCACGTTCCAATTCTTGTTTGCGCAAGGCCTCAAGCAAACGACGGCGTTGACGGAAGTAGACTATCAGATCAAAGAAGCTACCCCAATAGAGCGCTGCCACCGACATCGGGAAAATAGCCAAGAAATTAATCACCGCGTTCGCCACCGGGCCGCGTGCCTTGTCACGCTCGGCTCTCGCCGCCTTTAATATCTTTTCATTTTCTTCAAGTACACGCTTACGTTCTTTTTCTTGAGGACTCAGAAGCGCTAATTTCTCATCTTGTTTGACCTGCGACGTCGCCTCAAGTACTTCGGGATACAGATAAACGTCAACAGCGCGATGCGAAGCGGCAGCCAGAAAAATACTCAGGGTCGCGCCAAACACGAGCGCACCAATAATGAGACCACCCTCCTTGCGCGCCGAATAGTTTCGTTGACGAACCCAAACTGCGATCCCTTGGCCGACCGAAAACAAAGATGTGCCGAACAAAAAGAAGGGGACAGTCCAGCGCAAATAATCTTTTAAATTGTCTTGAGTAAGAAAGCTCACCAAAGAAAGAATAAGCCAAAGTATCAGCAAGACTGCTCCAAAAGCAATATTGCGATGACGATACCAAGTCCGCGAAAAGACAGGGAAGTTGCGATAACGATTCATCCACGTATCGCTTTGTATCGACACCTCGGCTGGTAGCACTTCTTCAGAAATGCGGGCTTCGTTGGTAGAAATCGGGGTATTCATAGTTTTCCTTCATCAGATGGCGTCACTTTAACAAGAACTGATGAAGCTAGGGAAGCGTGCGACAAATTCGCACAAAGAAAGATGAAATGCCAAATTTTGAGGATAAAACAAATGGAAGCTAGTCGGCTTCTGGGGGAATGACCGTATCAGCCTCGGCTGCACCATCAGCCTGATTCTCTGCCTTGGCCTTAGCACGACTCTTCGAGGCGATTCTTAATACGGTATTGCGAATCGACATTAGCACCGCAACCGCATTAAAAGGCTTAACGATAAAACCGACCACGCCTCGGCTCTGTGCTGCTTGAATAATTTCTGCGTCAATTTTGGCAGAAACCAAGAACACCAAGGCCTTCGGTAATTGCGTGTTCAGCGTATCAAGGAGCGCCAAACCAGTCTGATCTGGTTCACCAATATCGACGCAGACGATTTGCGGTTGCAGCTTCACCATGCGTGCGATATTGCTCGGACTATGATTACCATCACCAATAACTTCGTGTCCGCCATTGGTCAACACGGTCGCTAATAAATTGCGAGCAACGGCTTGATTGTCGAGGATGTAGGCTCTTAGCATGAGGGCAACACGATGATGAGTAGGGCGCTAGCTACTCATCATAAAGTAAAAATATTGTCTTGTGCCAACATACGAGACCAGATTCGATGCTCTCAACGCATCTGCAACACTTTCGACAAAATTCCAGACGCTATGCTTATCGCCCCGGAACAGGTTTGGCATTCTTGACATAGCGACTCATCCATTGATCTTGCTCCCACAGCATATGCAGAATCGACTCCCGCGCCCGATAAATATGACTTTCATTGGGTAACATGACCAAACGGGTAGGTGTGCCTAAACCAGCCAAAGCCTGATACATACGTTCACTTTGTAATGGATAGGTGCCGGGGTTATTATCGTCCTCGCCATGAATCAACAACAAAGGCTCATCGATCTCGTCGGCAAAATGGAAGGGAGACATTTCCAGATAGGTTTCCTTGGCACGCCAATAGGTTCTATCTTCGGACTGGAAACCAAACGGCGTCAAAGTTCGATTGTAAGCTCCGGACCGAGCGATCCCGGCGCGGAACAAATTAGTGTGAGCCAATAAATTGGCGGCCATGAAGGCGCCATAGCTATGACCACCGATCGCGATACGATTGCGATCAGCAACGCCGAGCCGCACGACTTCGTCAACTGCCGCCTCTGCGTCCATCTTTAATTGTTCGATAAAAGTATCGTTTGGTTCGCGCCGTCCTTCGCCAATAATCGGCATGGTCGGACCATCCAGTACCGTGTAGCCACGCGCCAGCATCACCATCGGTCCTTGCACATTGATGCGATTGAAACGATACGGCGAACCACTGACTTGGCTCGCTGCCTCAGCCGACTTGAACTCACGTGGATAGGCCCACATCAACATTGGCCGCGGTCCATCACGTTTCGGCTCATAGCCCGGCGGGAGATATAAAGTCGCACTCAACTCAACCCCGTCTTCACGCTGATATCGTAGGCTCTTCTTCTGTACACCGCGCATTTGTGGAGTTGGATGTGGGAATGCCGTCAAAGCAATCGCTTGCACCGAGGCGGCAGCACTTAAATTGCGAATGAAAAGATTGGGCCTTTCATCGACTGACTCACGGCTCGTAATGATTTGCGTTCCTTGATCATCAAGCACGCCCAAAACCTCTTCGTAATACGGCGCTTTGGAACGCCATAAACGCGTCGCCTTTTCGCTGGCCAAATGGAATTTATCGAGGAAAGGACGATCGCCTTCAGGGCTGGCGCCAGTACCGGTGAGAAACATGAATTGCCCATCAGGAGTCAAACGAATTACCGAGCGCCCATACTGATTTAAGCTCATCACCGGCACACCGGGATTCGCATATTGATCTTCGGTCTTGCGGCTAAAGAATAATTCTGGCTTGACTAAAGGTGCACCCGGATGAATGCGCCAAGTTCTGGTATCTCGTGTCTTAGCCCAGGTCTCAGTGACTAAAGCTAAATGATCATTGCCCCATTGGACTGAGCTAAAACGCCACGCGAGTTCTATCAATTTTTGTGGCGGGGCCGTGAATGGTGCGGCTTGCTGCATCATCACATCATGCACCTTAGAATGTACCTCGGGATCGCCACCTTCTTGCGCCTCTAACCAATATAGAGTCGCGCCCTCGTCATTGCGCCATGCAAATCCACGCGGACCAGCCTGTACCGCGTCGACCCCGTTGGGCAAACGCTCACGCATGGTTTGCTCGGCGATGGTTTTGAGTTTCTTACCTTGCAAATTCCACACTTCAACACTTTGTGCGAAGCGTTCCAACGGCACTTGATATGAATAGGGACGTCGCAGTTGCTGCACTAAGACCCAATTTCCATCGGGTGATGCTTGCGCACGGTTTAACACCATGGTGGGACCGAAGCGCCGCACGCTACCGTTGACATTGACCACCGCTAATTGCGTTTGCAATTGCCAATCCAACATATCTGCATCACGCGGCGTCTTCAATAGATCTTGAAAAGTCCGGTTCTGGCTTAACTTGCCCCCGCGCGACTCCTGTGTCACTGGACCATCCGGCACCGTAAGATTAAATGGCATGGCTCTTTGCTGGCGTGGCAAGAGGCGCACTAACAATTCTTCCGAGCCGTTTAGCCATGAAAAACCGGCGCCCATGGTCGCGTTTAAGGGCTCGTAGATCAAGCGTCGGGCTTTCGCAGCTTCCACATCCAACAACCACAATTCAACCCCGTTCTTTCCCCAGACACTGAAGGCCACCCAATCTTCGTCTTCCGACCATACGGTGTCCGCAATTTTGACCTTCGCTGGCAAGCCTTGCACTTTACGCATCTTACCGCTGCTCAGATCCAGCAAACTCAGACCATCGCTAAAGTTCACACGGCTTGCGGCACGCATCTTAGGATTGATTCGCAAACCCGCTAAACGCAATTCCGGTTGCGAAACTTCAGCAATGCTCGGCAAATTGGGCAAACTAATCAGTAAAGCTTGCTTATTCTGCGGGCCTAATTTGAATTCCGGTCCGCGAGGGGCGTCAACCAAAGCCTGCAGCTCTGGTGCAGGGAGCTGATATTTGCCATCAATTGCCTGAGCAGAAATTGAAAAACCAGCGCTGCCGATAGCGAGCAAACTCGTCACCAGACGCAAGGTAAATAGGCTGCGGTGGAAGGAAAAAAACATGGTGAATGCTAGTGTGCTAAGTACAAGGGCTTTTGCGTCATAGCGCATCTTTAGCAGCAAAAGCCGGGGAAACCGCGATTGTACGCCAAGCCTGAGACCACAACACGTTTTATCGAGACGGACTGATTTTTCTCTTGCCAAAACTTCATGGCTCGAAATGATCGCAAGATTTTGTCGTATTTCGCGTAAAAGCGGTGTGCTTTCATCGTCCTGCAATCGGATTCAGTTAGACTACGGTTTCTGCTGGATCTCTTCTCTTTGACCCGTCATGTCTGAACTCAATCACGAACAAATTGCGCAGCGTCTTCAACATCTGACCGAACTAAGTGTCGAGTTGAACGGTATCAAGGACGTTAACGCCCTGCTTGAACGTATTTTGCAAACGGCAAAAACGCTCACTGGCGCCGATGGCGGAACGCTTTATCGCCTGAGTGAGGATAAGAAGCAATTGTGCTTCGACATGGCGATCAATGACACCTTGGGCATGCATTTTGGTGGTTCACATCCGAAAGCCAGTACGATTCCGCCGATTCCTTTGTTCACAGAGCATGGTGGTCAAAATCTCAATGCCGTGGTCGCCTTCGCCGCGAACTTAAAGCAATCTGTCAACATCGAACATGTCTACCAAACACCCTTGTTTAACTTCTCGGGCATGCGTAAGTTCGATGAAGAAAACAACTACCATTGCCAATCCTTGCTGACAGTACCCATGCTCGATCACGAATCAGAGCTAATCGGCGTTTTGCAATTGATTAATAAGATTGATCCACAAAGCAAGAAGATCGAAGCCTTTTCGCGCACCGATCAAGGCTTCATCGAGGCACTGGCCTCGCAGGCTGCGATAGCGATGAGCACCCAGGAGTTAATTTTCCAGCTCGAAAATTTGTTTGAATCCTTAGTCAATTTGATTAACATCGGCATCGATGAGAAATCACCGAATACCGGTCGCCACTGCCAACATGTACCCGAATTGACCATGATGTTAGCGGAAGCCGCTCATCGACATCAGTCCGGTGAACTTAAAGACTTCCGCATGACCGACCGCGATCGTCGTGAGCTCTGGTTAGCGGGCTTGCTTCATGATTGCGGCAAAATTACCACGCCAGTTCACGTCATCGAAAAGTCGACCAAGCTCGAAACGATTTTTGATCGCATTCATTTGATCGATGCACGTTTTGAAATTCTACGTCGTGATCTTGAAATCGCCTTCTTAAAAGATCCAGATCAAAGCGCCGAACGCAAAGCGCGCTATCAACAAGAGCTTGCTGAACTCGACAGCGAACGCGCGTTCTTGCGGCATTCGAATGTTGGTGGTGAGCGTATGAGTGATGATGACCAAGCACGCGTCCGTCAAATCGCTCAGCGCACTTGGATTGATAGCCACGGTAGTTCGCATCATTTGCTCAACGCCGAAGAAACTGAAAATCTGACGATCAAAGCCGGCACGCTGACGGCCGAAGAGCGCAAGATCATCAACAATCATATTTCGGTCACGATCCGTATGTTAGAAGCATTGCCTTGGCCAAAGCATTTGCAAAACGTTCCCGAATACGCTGGCGGTCACCACGAACGCATGGACGGCAAAGGTTATCCACGTGGTCTCACCAAAGATCAGATGTCAGTGCAAGCGCGCATCATGGCGATCGCCGATATCTTCGAAGCCTTATCGGCACGTGATCGCCCTTACAAAACCGGGAAGTCTCTCACCGAGTCCCTCAATATTCTTGGCAACTTCAGCCTCAACGGCCATATTGATCCCGAACTCTTTCATGTATTTGTGAAGGAGAAGGTCTATCTCGAATACGCTAGAAAGTTCATGGACCCATCGCAAATTGACGAGGTCGATGAAAGCAAGATTCCTGGCTATGTGAGCGACCAAGCGACTTCCTGACCGATTCTCAGACGAGCATGAAAGCATCCGCGCGTTTCATCCATGTCTTCACCATCTTGCTGGCGCTGTTAGCGAGCTTTGAAATTCTATGGCCTCGCTATTTGATCAATCCAGAAGGTAAGTTTTCCGACTGGTTGGTCGAGCACCAAGCAAAAAATCTAAAGCCCGATCCCGATATCGTTCTCCTCAACATCGATGATCGTAGCCAAACCCAAATGGAGAGTAAAGTCGGACGCTGGCCCTGGCCGCGTGCGGTATATGCTGAAGTGGTTGAAGCCATCGCCCGACAGCAAGCAAAAGCCATCGTATTCGATTTGACTTTCAATGAGCAAGACACCGACAGTCGACTTAGTGATCAAACGTTTAACGACGCCATACGTGGTAAGCACAATGTGTTTTTCCCATACGTACGAAGAGAGCTTAATCAAGCTGCTTATATCGTCAAGTTGAATCCTCTCGCATCGATCCTCGGTCTCAAAAAAACCCCCGAAGCTGATCTAGAAGCGCAAGGAGCCTTCCTATTGCCAAAGGCAATTGAACCCAGTGAGTGGCGCGTCGGCACCGTTAATTTCCTCGAAGATGAAGATGGCGTAGGGCGCCGCTATGAACTTTACACTAATATTTCTGGTTGGCTGGTTCCATCGCTACCTGCCCGCGTCGCCGGTGATCTGGGTTACCAGGTCCCGCAGCAAGATAATATGGTCTTGCGTTGGCGGGGCGGTCGAGATCCATATAAAACTGTCTCCTTCAGCGATTTTTATGAAGACATCGATCGCGAGAAACCTCAACGTCCAGCTACGGAATTTAAAGACAAGATCGTCATTATTGGTGCTGATGCATCGTCCTTAGCCGATCAACGCGTCACTCCGATCGATAGTCGCTATTGGGGTAGTAATATCTTGGCGACTGCTATTGATAATCTGAAAAATCAAGAGTCCCTACACTCACCGCCAGCGTGGACCATGCTTGTGGGAACATTGCTTTGCCTCGCAGGCATTTATGCTTGCTTCCTACTACGCATCAACGCTCTTTATCCGGCTTTTGCTTTAGCCATCAGCACTCCCATCGTGGTCTTGGTCACCTATTTGCTGCTGGCAAAAGCGATTTTGTTACATGTCTTTATTCCACTGGTATTTGTTTGGGTCTATTACTTTTCTCTCGCTCTGCGTGAATACTGGATTGTTCATCGCTCCTATCAAGCAACCATTAAGGAATTTGGTCGTTATGTGAATCCCCATGTGGTGAAAGAGTGGGTCGCGCGAGAAGGTTCTGAACACGTTGGTGAAAAAGCCGAGAGCCGTGAAATTACCGTCTTATTCTCTGATATCCGCGGTTTCACAACACTTTCGGAAAGCCGCACGCCAGAACAAATTGTGGACCTGCTCAATCGCTACTTCACCTTACAAGTTGAAGTGATTTTTCGCTACAACGGCACCATCGATAAATTTATTGGCGATTGCATCATGGCGTTCTGGGGTGCCCCACTCGACAATCCGCAACATGCCTTGGACGCCGTAAAAGCAGCGGTTGAAATGTCAGAAGTGTTAGAGAAGTTCAAACAAGAGCTTGGGGATCTCTCGGCCGAATTTGATGTCGGCATCGGCCTGCATTCCGGCCCCGCGGTGGTTGGCTCGATTGGCTCATCTGAGCGAAAAGAATTTACAGCGATTGGCGACACCGTGAACTTAGCCAGCCGTATCGAAGGCCTGACCAAGGGGGTCTCGCGTATTCTGGTCTCCAGGGAAACTATGTTGTTATGCGGCGACGCGCTTGACTTTGAAGCCTTTGGCTCCTATAAGGTGAAAGGTCGTGAACAAGAAGTTGAACTATTTGCCCCGAAATCAAGGATGACATCATGAAACGATTGGTGATACCCATCATGCTCACCAGCTGCTTGGCTGGGACAGCATTAGCACAAACACAGGCCATCGTAGTCCGCAGCACTGAATTGAAAGCCAAGCCCTTCAGCGATGCAGAGACCGTGAAGTCGTTGAAAGAAAACGACAAACTCGGCGTGCTCTCAAGGAAAGCTAGCTGGACTGAAGTCAAGGCTCAGAATAGTTTGGGTTGGGTCAAGATGTTAAGCATTCGTTTTGAAGGTGGCGATCTAAACACGAAAGCTAGTAACGACCTACTATCGGACTTCGCCAAGCTCGCCAAAGGTAGTTCGAGCGGTAGTACCACGACAACCGCGGTCAAAGGATGGGACAAAGAGACCTTTAAAAATCTCACCCCCAACCAAGACCGTTTGCAAAAGGCGATAGGCTATGCCGTCACCAAAAGCGATGCCAGAACTTTTGCTGCTCAGCAGGAATTAAACGATCAAGAGCAAGCCTATGTTAAAGCGGACGGGAGCAGATAATGAAAATCACGACGCGTATTAGTTTATTGATGTCATTGATGTTAGCAACGCAGATAGGCATGGCTGCGCCTGCACCACAATTCAAACTCGATCTAAACAAAGTTTTCAAGACCGCGACGGACGGCAGTAAAGCCTTGAAGGAATTTTCTGAAGAGGAGGAAATCGCACTGGGCCAAGAAGTCACTTCGAATCTCTTAAGCCTCGGTCCCTTGGTCGAGAACAAAGAAGTGCAAAGCTACGTCAACAAAGTAGGGCGTTGGGTGAGTTCACATAGCGAAAGACCGGACCTTCCATGGACGTTTGTCGTGATCGATGTTGAACCAGCAAACGCCTTTGCTGCGCCTGGCGGATATGTGGTAATCACCACCGGCTTGTTAAAGCGGCTTAACAGCGAAGCAGAATTAGCTGGCGTGCTCGGACATGAAGTCTCCCATGTGGTTCGCAAACATCATTTGAGTGCAATTAAGAAAGCAGATACCTTGGCATTTCTGAAGACCGCAGGAGAAAGCGCTCTGGACGCAACAGGGAAAGCGACCGATAAGAATAAAGCCCTGCTCGATGCCGCAAGTGCTGGCCTCGCGCTTTACGGAATAGGCCTAGACAAAGATTCCGAGCTTGAAGCCGATCGTATGGGCGTCGTACTAGCAACGCGGTCCGGCTATGACCCATTTGCGCTTGCCGCTGCTCTGCAATCGATCAATGGCAATAAGGGCAGTGATGTGAAATTCATGTTTTCCACCCATCCCCCGATTAACGAGCGATTGACGCAGTTAGACCGGGCGATGGGATCAAAGTTTGATCGCTACGAAAACCTACCAGCGGTTGAAGATCGCTTCCAACAAATTAAAAATTTGCTAGTTCAAGCCAAGAAATAAACCTTGATTTGCCGTAGAAAAAGGGGCTCTGTTTTTCAACATGAGCCCCCTTTTTTCGCCTAAGTCACTGCTTACACTGCTTAGTCACGCTCGATCGCCAGCGCCACGCCCATACCACCACCGATACACAAGCTTGCCAAGCCTTTTTTCGCGTCACGGCGAATCATTTCGTGAATCAAAGTGACCAAAATACGGCAACCAGATGCGCCGATAGGATGGCCAATCGCGATCGCGCCACCATTGACGTTGATCTTGTTAGTATCCCAGCCCATTTCTTTATTCACACCGATCGCTTGTGCGGCGAAGGCTTCGTTGATTTCCATCAGGTCGACTTCTTCGTGCGTCCAACCTGCTTTTTTCAAGCACAATTGCGATGCTGGAACAGGGCCTAAACCCATGATGGTTGGATCCAAACCAGCAGAAGCATAAGCCTTAATACGAGCCAACACTGGCAAACCCAATTCTGCGGCTTTCTTAGCCGACATCATGATCACGGCCGCAGCACCATCATTCAGGCCAGATGCATTACCGGCAGTCACAGTACCTGCTTTATCGAAGGCTGGGCGCAGACCTGCTAAAGATTCCAATGTCGTGCCGTGCTTGATGAATTCATCGGTGTCGAAAACCACTGTGCCTTTTTTGCTGACGATTTCGTAAGGAATAATTTCGTCGACAAACTTGCCTGCCTTCTGCGCAGCTTCCGCTTTGTTTTGTGATGCTACTGCAAATTGATCTTGCTCTTCACGTGTGATGCCATGTTTCTTAGCCACGTTTTCGGCGGTAATGCCCATGTGATAGTTGTTATAGGCGTCCCACAAACCATCAACGATCATGGTATCGACCAATTTCGCATCGCCCATGCGGAAACCATCACGTGAACCGTTTAAGACGTGTGGGGAAGCGCTCATGTTTTCTTGACCACCTGCGATAACGATCTCTGCATCGCCGGCCATAATCGCTTGCGCAGCCAAATGCGTTGCCTTCAAACCGCTACCACACACTTTGTTAATCGTCATGGCTGGAACCATGTCTGGCAGACCAGAACGGATCACTGCCTGACGTGCTGGATTTTGTCCCGCACCAGCGGTCAATACTTGGCCCAAAATAACTTCACTGACTGCAGCTCCACTCAAGCCCGTTTTCGCCAACAGAGCTTTGATCACATGCGCGCCCAAATCGGCAGCTGGTACCTTGGCTAGGGAACCACCAAATTTACCCACCGCGGTACGTCCAGCGGCCACGATAACGACGTCTTGCATGTGAAACTCCTCAATAAGTGAATGGAAGTGAATCGGAGGCATAAGATTACACCAGTCTGCGCTTGTGCGCCGCAAAAACCGAATCCAATTTGTCGATCCGCCCGCGATGCCATAGTTTGTTGTGGCGCAAAAAGCATAGGCGAAAAAAAAGCTCTCCGGGGGAGGGAGAGCTTTCTTTCTGCTTTAGAACAAATTCATTTGAACCAAGTCAAAATTATTTTTTCTTTGCAGTTGTTTTTTCTGTTGCTTGTGTGAACTGCTTAGTTGCATTTGCGAGGTTTTCTTCCAAAGTTGCAACAGCTTGCTTCGTTGCTTTGGACAATTGCTCGTAGCTCGCGTTAACGTTGCCAACCACTGTTTTCAAAGCTGCTACAGCTTGTTCGGAACCAGCTGGTGCATTTTTTGTTACTTCGTCGATCAAAGCGATGACTTTTGCATTTGTATCAGCGATGTGTGCTTCAACTGCTTTTGTGAATTCTTGCTGAGTAGCAGAAGTGATTGTTGCCAAATGACGGCCGTATGCCAATGCTTTTTCTGCGTTTGGTTTAGCTTGAGCAGCAGTCAAGTTGAAGAATTCTTGTGCGTCTTTTGCGCTAACCAATTGTTGTGCTGCTGCTGTGCTTTCTTCGAAAGTCGCTTTAGCTGCATTAACGTTCAAAGATACGAATTGTTCGAAACCTTCGAATGCTTTTTTGTTCAATGCTGTCAAAGCAGCGAATTGTGCTTCGAAGCCGTTTTTGGAAGCGGCGAGGAATTGTTCTGGTGTCGTGTACATGGAATGCTCCGGTCAGTGAATTTGGTTCAAAAAGTGTGAAAATCACATAAGTTCAAATTGGCAGTGAATCCCGAAATACCTTTGGTGCACCGCAACAAAATCTATTCTACTGACTATTTTTTAGGCGTCAAGCTTTTTTTGTGCATCGCATCAAAAATGTTTGCGTAAGCCGATATCTTGTGTTCTTTCAATTAACTTTCCTGAGCACTTCATGGTTATTTAAGCCATTTTCGATGCATTTCTTTCTATTTCGAGCAATTTCAACTTTCTTGCCAATCCACCCGCATAACCTTGTAAATCACCATTACTCGCAATCACGCGATGGCAAGGCACAATAATCGATAAGGGATTACGTCCGTTCGCTGCACCGAGGGCTCGTACCGCCTTCGGCCTACCAATCTTTTGTGCAAGCGCACCATAACTACAGGTCTGACCATACGGAATGCTGCGCAAGGCTTGCCATACTTCCTGCTGAAACGCTGTGCCATCGACTGTAGCAAGCGCTAGCTCAAAGCTTCGGCGCTGTCCCTCAAAGTATTCCTGCAGTTGTTGCTGCACTTGCTGAAAGATGAGCAAATCATCGCGCCTTTGCCAACTCGGCTTGAACTCATGATGTTGGTGGTTTTCGAAAAAAACGCCGTGTAAGCAATGTTCATCTGCCAGCAATCGCAAGCGACCTAAGGGACTCTCAAACTCGGTGTAATACATCTGCATCATTAATTCCTTTCATTTCAGCATTTATCTGATCACGACAATGACTGCCAAAGCAGCAAAGCCGCGTAGGAACGCCATGGTGACCAAGCTTGTGACATCGCTTGTAGTTCTTTTTCGCTACAACGTTGCTCAAGATTTTCACTGACCGCCTTTTGCAAACCCAGATCACCCGCAGGAAAAGCATTGGGATAACGCAAGCCACGCATGGCGATGTATTGCGCGGTCCACTCGCCAATTCCTGGTAAAGCCTTCAAGCGGGCTATCACCTCCTCTAAGGGTAGGTGAGGTGGCAAGTCCAAGCCACCATCGGCGACAAATTGTGCAAAGGCCACAACCGTCGCCGCACGTTTCCCCGGCATGCCAAGCCCTGCGATAGCATCAATTGAAGCCTGAGCGAGATCCTCAGCGCGCGGGAAGTGATACTGCAGAGCAGAGGGTAAATCAGAAGACACTGGCACTTCGCGTCCAAAACGAGCGACCAAACGGGCGGCGACCGTGGTGGCGCCAGCGACACTGACTTGCTGACCTAGGATCGCTCGAATCGCCAATTCAAACGTATCGAAGGCACCAGGAACTCGTAAACCCGGCGTCTTCAACAATTGCGCGGCGAGTCGCGGATCTTGTTGCAAATGTTGCGCAATCATGGCCGGATTCGCCTCCAAATCAAACTGGTTACGCAAGCGTTCGATCAGCGGCATTAATACCGATTGCAATGCACTCGATACACTTAAGGCGAGTTGCTGGCGTTCTGGCAAATGCGAAAGTTGCACCCAGCCTTCGCATTCACCAATCCGAACCGTGCGTGAATAGCACAATTTCTCGAAGTCGACATATTCAATCCCCGTCAGCGCCCGCCCAGCCGAATAGCGCAGAAGCTCCGGCCAGGCCAAAGGTGGCCGATAGGCAAGACGCAAACTCAAGAGCCGTTCTGGCCTGATATCTTCATCGGCAGCGGTTTGTTTTCTTATCGCCGCTGGCGTCAAATGATAGCGTTGCTCGAAAAGTGCGTTAAAGCGCCGCAAGCTACCGAAGCCCGCAGCATAGGCCACTTCTGTCATCGGTAGATGGGTCTCTTGTAATAATTTCTTAGCAAACAAGAGCCGCTGTGTCTGCGCAATTTCGATGGGACTAAGGCCAAACTCCTGCTGTACCACCCGTCGTAACTGTCGTGAGGAAAGTCCGATCCCATCTGCGAACTCCTCTAAACTCTGATGATTCAATGCGCCTGCGGCGATCTTGCGCCAAATCGCATGCGCCAGATTTTGCTGCAAAGCGTAAGGTGCCAGTTCAGGGCGGCATCGTAAACATGGTCGAAATCCAGCCGCTTCAGCCTCAGCTTGCGAAGTAAAGAAAACACAAGAAGTCTCGTGCGGAGTCTTCACACGACAAATGGGGCGACAATAAATTCCGGTCGTCTTAATCCCCGCGAAGAAGACGCCGTCAAAACGAGGGTCCTTAGCCACCATGGCCCGATAGTATTCCGTGTGCTGTTCCATACAATAACTGGTTAAATTGTGTGATTTTCCTGACTTTTGCTCGGTTTCTTGCGCTAACCGTATTCGCTGACGCCTGCTCCAGAGTAATATATTGACGTTATACGTGAACGGCTGCAAAAGCTCTAGCCGTTTTCGGACATAGAATTGACAGGCCCTAGTAAGAACCCGTTGATCAACCAGTATCGCAATGCCTGCCAATTTTTTGCTTCACCTCCGCCGACAATTAGAAAACTTCAGCATCTATGAATGAAGCCTTGCAACGCATAGAACATTGCGCGCGCCGCCACCCCCAGCTGGCGAAACGTCTGTTCGAACGCCTAGAGCAAGAAGCCCGCGCCAACAACGATACGAAAGTCGCCCTTAATGCCTTATTGCGCCGTTTTTTCATCGAAGAACGCCTTGGCTCAGCCATTAATTTAAGCGATGCTTTAATCACGGGCTTGCAACAAGCCGAAGCCCATAATCTGCCTTACCAAGCGGGCAAACTCATGCTCTGTCTAGGCCGAGTCCGCTACACCCAAGGCATTTACAAAGAGTCGATCCGCTATTGGACGCGCTGTATCGATCTCTGCAAAATTTCGCACGATACTGAAGTACAAATTGAAGCTCGCATCGGCCTCGGTCAAATTTACGACGCACTCGGTGACTGGGAAACTGGCGCCCGCTTCCATTACGACGCCGGCAAATTGCTGGAAAAATTCGATCGTCCTTATCTTAAAAGCAAACAGGCTATCAATCTGGGCGTGAATAGCCTGAATATGGGGCAGATCGAACTCGCACACGACTTGTTCACCCAAGCTAAGCAACAAGCTGAGCGCGGCGGCATTAAAGAATACATCGCTGAGGCCCATTGGCACCTCGGCACAATTGCCCAACGCCTCGGTCAGACGGAACAAGCCTTACTCGAAATTGAGACCGCGACGCGTTTAGCAAAATCTTGCGGCTACGAATGGTTACTCGGGATGGCCGCCAATTCACTTGGCGCGATTCACTATGAGCAGGGCAACCTAGATACCGCGATCGAGGTGTTTCTTGACGCGCTCGAACACGCAGAAAGGATAGGATCACGTCATCAACGCGCGCATTGTTGTGATGCATTGTCGCGCTTGTATGAAAGCCTAGGCGAGCCACTTAAGGCGCTCAATTATGCACGCCGACATCATCAGATCAATGCCGAGATCGCTGAGCTGACCGTAGTCGATAAATTTCGCGAGCTACGCGAATATGATTTGTCTCGTAAGCCGCCGGTCGAGTTACTCCTCGATCTTTCTTCAGATAGCCAGCTTGAAGAGAAAAATGTCAGCGAAGCCTTACAACATATCGCCCACGAAGCCCAGGCCATTTTACAAGTCGATTGCGTCAGTATTTGGTTGCGCGAAGAGGATCCATCTAAACTGCGTTGTGCAGTGGCCAACGCTGGCATCGTTCTTCCTTTCGAAGAGGGACAGAGCATACAGCAATCCCAGTATCTTAAATATTTTCAGGTGGTGCAAGCTTTGCAAACCCCGAATGCGGCGCATGATGTGAGACTACACCCGGCCGCACAAGAATTACATCAGCTCTATCTCGGTTGCAATCTGGCCTCGATCTTAGAGGTTTCAGTGCGTATGCACGGAACACAAATTGGTTTGATTAGTTTTGCCAATTTCAATACCGCGCGTAGTTGGTCACGTGAAGATGTGCTGTTTGGCAGTCATATCGCTAACTTGATCCAGCAAGTGCTCAGCCACGACGAATATAAGCAGGCGCAAAACAAACTCGAGAATCGCGTCAATGAACGCACCAAAGAACTTCAGCAGCAAACCGAATTGCTACGCACTGCCCACAACAATATTTTTATCTTGAGCGAGCTCGGGCGCGAAATTACCTCGCAACTCAATCGCGAAAGCATTATGTCGACGCTGTACCATCACGTGATTCGCTTAATGCCTGCCGAAGCCTTTTCGATTGGGATCTATAAGCCCGAGCACGACAGCATCGATTTTCCCTGCAACATCGTCAACGGCAAAAGTCAGAGGGCCTATCAGCGTGATATGCATGATCCTGATTTATTGTCAGTGTGGTGCATCAAGCAGCGTCGCGAAATCTATATCAATGATATTCGCGAGGACTACATTCATTACATCGGTTTTGAAGGTCTCGACAAACTCACTTCAAGAGAGGCTTATCACGAAGGTGATGCCAAGTTTGAGCCGCTGTCTTTTATCTATGCTCCCTTAATTATCAAGGGAAGAATTCTTGGTTTGATTTCTGTGCAGAGTACCAAAGTACATGCTTTCGAACGTATGCACGTCGATATGCTAACCACGCTTGCCGCGTATACCGCTGTTGCCTTCGACAATGCTGACACTTATCAACAACTATCGTCCGCGCAGCAGTTATTGATGTCGAAAGAAAAGCTAGCGGCTCTGGGTGCCTTGGTGGCGGGCATTGCCCATGAAATCAACACACCTCTCGGCAATTGTTTGTTGACTTCAACCACACTCAAAGAGCAAACCAATCGCTTTCTGAAACAACTCGAAGATGGAACACTGAAGCGTTCAGGTCTCAATCAATTTACCACGGCCTTAAGCGACGCCAACGACATGTTAACGCGCAATTTACTCACTGCCAGCGAATTGGTCAGTAGCTTTAAGCAAGTATCGGTGGATCAAACCAGTCAACAGCGTCGTGAATTCAATCTGCAGAAGACCAGCCAAGAAATTATTCGTACCATGCAGGGACGCATCAACAAACAAGGGCATACTTTGGAGATCGATATTCCGGATGAGATTGTCATCGATAGTTATCCAGGGCCTTACGGTCAGGTCATCACCAATTTCATCAACAATGCCTTGATTCATGGCTTTGAGGGTGTTGAAAATGGCCTCATGAAGTTGCGCGCGGAGCAGATTGGCGCAGATTATATTCGCATACAGTTTTCTGATAATGGACGTGGCATCAAACATGAACATCTACGTCGCATTTTTGATCCTTTTTTTACTACCAAGCTCGGGCAGGGTGGTAGTGGACTCGGCATGAATATTGTCCACAATATCGTCAATGATCTATTAGCAGGCACCATCGAAGTCGAGAGTGAGATTGGCCATGGCACACGCATTACTCTGGTGCTACCCACACATCCAGCCTAAAAAAAACGCCTCCCAAAAACATCTGAGAGGCGTAAATCCCACCAAGAAACTGATTATTTTTTGCTTCTTATTGATGGTGAATCGCTAGTCGCAACTCACCACCGAGCACCAAACGCTTTGCTACCTTATCCTCGATTAAGAGTGATAAGCAGACTCACCATGACTTGTAATGTCGAGACCTTCACGCTCTTCATCTTCAGGAACACGCAAGCCGATCACGATATCCACTAATTTGTAAGCGATGATGGAAACGATGGCCGACCAAATAATGGTGATACCAACCGCTTTCGCTTGCGTCGTTACTTGCGCAACGATGGAGTAAGGATCGGCAGACATTTTGTTCGTTACATAGTCGAAGATGCCGACACCACCCAAGGATGGAGATGCAAACACGCCAGTGAGCAATGCGCCTAAGATACCGCCGACACCGTGTACACCAAAAACGTCGAGTGAATCGTCAGCACCAATCAAGCGTTTCAAGCCATTGACGCCCCACAAGCAGACTACACCTGCCAACAAGCCGATCACTAGGGCACCCGATGGTCCAACGTAACCGCAAGCTGGTGTAATCGCAACCAAACCAGCCACCGCACCAGACGCACCACCCAACATCGATGGCTTGCCTTTTGTGATCCATTCGCCGAAGACCCAAGAAACCGTCGCTGCTGCAGTCGCCAACAAAGTGTTGATGAATGCCAAGGCTGCGGTATCGTTCGCTTCATATGCAGAACCAGCATTGAAGCCGAACCAACCCACCCACAACATCGAAGCACCAATCATGGTCATGGTCAAAGAGTGAGGCGCCATCGCTTCGCGACCATAGCCAACACGCTTACCAATCATGAAGGCGCCCACCAAACCAGCCACCGCAGCATTGATATGCACGACCGTACCACCAGCGAAGTCAAGCGCGCCCATCTGGAACAAGTAGCCTGCTTTTGCCGTTTCTGTAGTCAGTGTCGCCGCATCTTTGATCGCGTCAGGGCCGGTCCAGAACCAAACCATATGAGCGATTGGCAAGTAGCTGAAAGTGAACCACAAAACGATGAACAACAATACCGCTTTGAATTTTGCACGTTCAGCGAATGCACCAATGATCAAGCCACAGGTAATCGCTGCAAAAGTTGCTTGGAACGCGGCATACACAAACTCAGGGATAACCACGCCTTTACTAAAGGTCGCAGCGGTTGTGAAGCTCGCTTTGACTGGATCAAAAATACCAGCCAACATCACGCGATCAAATTTACCGATGAATGCGCTACCTTCGGTAAAGGCCAAAGAGTAACCATAGATACACCAGAGCACAATGATCACGGCGAAGATCATGAACACTTGCAACAAGATCGACAGCATGTTTTTGGAACGCACCAGGCCACCGTAGAACAAGGCTAAACCTGGAATCGCCATCATGATCACGAGCAAAGTCGCAACCATCATCCACGCTGTATCGCCTTTGTTAGGAACTGGGGCTGGCGCTGCTTCGGCTGGGGCGGATGCAGCGGCTTCGCTCGCCGCTGGGACTGAGGCTGAAGACGCAGCCGCTGCGACTACCGGTGCTGAAGCTGGAGCGGCCGCGGCACTCGCAGTTGCCGATGCGACTGATGCAGCGCTTTCTTCTGCTACCGCTAAATTAAATTGACTCAAACACAGCGTCAAGGCAATCGCGGCAAAGGATTTTAAAAAGCTTTTCATTTTCATCTCTCTCTCTGTCACGCTTATAGGGCTTCGTTACCAGTTTCACCCGTACGAATACGGATAACTTGATCTAGGGAATACACGAAGATTTTCCCATCACCGATCTTGCCAGTACGCGCAGAGTTTTCGATCGCCTCGATAGCGCGATCAACAATGCCGTCTTCAACTGCGGCTTCAATCTTGGTCTTTGGCAGAAAATCGACAACGTATTCCGCGCCACGATACAGTTCGGTATGACCTTTTTGGCGGCCGAAGCCTTTTACTTCTGTCACCGTGATGCCTTGAACGCCAATCTCAGACAAGGCTTCACGCACTTCGTCGAGCTTGAATGGCTTAATGATTGCTGTAATTAATTTCATGATGGTCTCAATCAGTCATTCGTAATTAGAAGGTTTTCACTGCCAACAATTGCAAGCTGGTCTTACCGGTGAACTTGGCGCTTGGCGTGACATACAATTTGTCATCAGCATTCGTACCAATCACAGACAGTGAGAAATTCACGCCACCAAATTCCTTGGTGACACCAATTTTCCAATCGTTGTAGGCGTATGCGCTGTTGTTCTTCAACGTTTGCCGACCGGCGTGCAGGTTTAGTGTGTAGCCATCAGACATTTCGAGGTTCGCACCGACATCAAGGTAACCACTACCTTTACTATCGACGAAGGCGAAAGTATTGGTGAAGGAATGTGAGTATTTAACGTACACAGGTCCATTACTTAACTGGCCATACACTTCAGTTGTATTAGCGTCGACAAAACCCTTCACTTTACCCAGATCATTGGATGGATAGACGTAAGACAAAACACCGACGTCATAGTTGACACCGCTTGCAATCTCACCACGCTTACCCGCGTAAAGATCAACTTCAACACTGCCACCACCACCTGCATCTTTAGTCCATTTAATGGTGGACAGCCATGTGCCGGCATACAGTCCGTTCACGTTATTGGTGTAGTCTGCACCGCCTTGTAGGGCAGGCTTCAGACCAGATTGTGAGATTCCGCGGTAACGGTAATCGGTGACAGCACCGAGATTAAAACTCACTTCATGTTCTGGTTTGGCTTCAGCCGGTTTGGCATCATCCGCGTGAGCAACACTTCCCATGAAAGTACTTGCGACCGCTGCACAGAGTAGAATTTTCTTCATTTCGTTTCCCTTAATTATGTAAAAGTCAATCAATGCTGGTTCAACAATACTTAAATCTTTGTACTTCTTCGTTGCTTAAACTTGGCATAGCAGGACTCATGCCAGCTTTTACTTTTAACGGCTTAATCCCAGTGAGGACAGAAAAGTGGTATCGTTATTGTGCGCCGCACACCTCACAAATCAGGGTTTTTCGATTAAAAAGTGGTTTTCAGAGGAATCGCCGAATTTTGTTCAAATGAATAACAATTTGCTATTACAATAGAGTAGTCTTTGAAGACACGCACCAAAATGGCGCTTTTACGGTGCGTATTTAGTCTAAAAATGCACTATTCCGGTACCTGTAACGGCAGGACTTACAAGCTTTTCAACGGATAGGTTAAAAAAATGGACGCAAATAATTTTCTAAATGATATGCAAGCGAAGCTTCACCAAGTTTTGGAAAGCTCGCCTGCAAAGGATATTGAGAAAAACGTAAAGGCCATGATGACACAGGGCTTTTCCAAGCTCGATCTGGTCACTCGCGAAGAATTCGATATTCAAGCCCAGGTTTTGGCGAAAACCCGCGCAAAGCTTGAAGCGCTTGAAGCGCGTGTGGCAGCCTTGGAGGCGCAGCTGAAAGATGAAAAGGGCGTGTAAATGAGTCTAGCGGTGCTCAAAAGCCGTGCTTTGAACGGCATGTCAGCACCGGAAGTCACGGTCGAAGTCCATTTGGCGAATGGGCTTCCCGCTTTTACCATCGTTGGCCTGCCTGAAACCGAAGTCAAAGAGTCCAAAGATCGGGTTCGCGCGGCTATTCAGAATGCGCGTTTCGATTTCCCTACCCAACGCATCACTGTCAACCTCGCACCAGCTGATCTTCCGAAAGAGTCGGGTCGTTTTGATTTGCCCATCGCCTTGGGCATTTTGGCGGCCTCGGGACAAATTCCTAGCGAGGCTTTAGGCGACTATGAGTTTGCTGGCGAACTCTCGCTTTCTGGTGAGCTAAGGCCGATTCGTGGCGCCTTAGCAATGACCTTCGCCATCGCCCAAAGTGCTGCCAAAGAAGGGCCATCGAAAACGAAGAGCTCGGCATTTATCCTTCCTTCTGCCAACGCCGAAGAAGCATCTTTGGTCAAGGAAACACCCATTTTGCCCGCTGATAGCCTATTGCAGGTATGCGCCCACTTCGCTGCCAGATCAGATGAACAAAGACTTGCGGCCTACCAAGCTGGGGCAACGACGAACTTAGCGCAGTATCCAGATATGCAAGAGGTAAAAGGGCAGCAGCAAGCTAAGAGAGCATTAGAAATTGCAGCAGCTGGGCTGCATAGTGCTTTAATGATTGGCCCGCCGGGGACTGGAAAATCCATGCTTGCCGCGCGCTTAGCTGGCATCTTACCTAGCATGACGGATCAAGAGGCTCTTGAATCGGCCGCCGTTCAATCTTTGTGTGGCGGTTTTCATATTGAGAGTTGGAAGCTAAGACCATACCGAGCGCCGCACCATACTGCTTCGGCGGTCGCATTAGTTGGTGGCGGTGGCAATCCTCGTCCCGGTGAGATTTCCTTAGCCCATCGTGGCGTGTTGTTCTTGGATGAATTGCCAGAGTTTGATCGCAAGGTCCTAGAAGTCTTGCGCGAACCTTTGGAATCAGGCCACATCAGTATTTCAAGAGCGGCGAGACAAGCAGAATTTCCTGCACGTTTTCAATTGATCGCGGCAATGAACCCTTGTCCATGCGGTTACTTCGGTCATTTCAATGGTAAATGTCGTTGTACGCCCGACGCGATTGCACGTTATCAAGGTCGTTTGTCCGGCCCCTTACTTGATCGCATCGACATGCAAATTCCCGTGAATGCTTTGCCTCATAGCGATTTAGTGAAACTTGCCGATGGTGAGCATAGTACTGATATTCGAGCTCGGGTCGAGCACGCCTTTCAACGACAACTCGAGCGACAGGGGAAAGCAAACAATCTTTTATCCACGAGTGAAATAGATCGTTTTTGCCAAGCTGAACAGACTGCGATTGAGCTTCTGCAAAAAGCGATGACGAAGTTCAACTGGTCTGCTCGCGCTTATCATCGCGTACTTAAAGTTGCTCGAACCATTGCTGATTTAGCAAACGCTGCAGACATAAAACAACAACATGTGGCGGAAGCGATACAGTATCGCCGTGCCCTCAAGGAACATTGATCTGCAGCAATAAGATTTTCACATTTTTTATGGCATTGGCTTACACTGTTACTTAGCAGTAAGAAATCAGGTCTTGCTACAACTATGTGCAATTGATCTCTCGACGCCATCTCGTGTCGTTGATTTTCGTCACTGTCACTTTTGTTGACAAACATCTTTGCAGCTAAGTCCTAGAATAATAAAACTTTGTGTTCCAACAAAGCGTTTTTGATTTTCAAACTCATTTTCAAAAGTAATTCACTGACGTTAACCGGAAACGTTTAGTTTGCTGTTCCACTCTCCCATAGAGGGAATGTGTACATCAACCGCAATCTAGACGCTTTCACAAACAACATAAGTCGAGGTTTTTTGATGAGCATCAAACGCAGAATCTGGGCGCTCCCTATCGTCGCCACCGTCATTTTCGGTGTGGGTATTGCTGCCAGTGTGTATTTCTCCACCACCGCGATCAATTCCATTAAGACCACAGAAAAAATCGACTACCCGGTTTTGGATAAAGTCAAAAATATCCAAACCGACGTACAAGGGATAGTCGACTCGCTCAAGCAAGCAGTCGGAGAAGATGACAAAAAGGGCATCGATGCTGTTAGTGAACGTGCGAAAAAAGTGCGAGAAAAATTTAAGGCTTTAGGTGCACTGCCTGGCCAACAGGCACTCGGTGATCGGCTAAACAAGGAGTTTGATGCCTATTACGGCCCAGCTGTGACGGTTGCAAAGATTATGCTTGGCATGGATCAAGGCGACCCGCAAACGGCAATCGGCCAGATGCAAAACTCTTTAAAAGTTTTGGAAACCGATATTAGTAAAACCGTTGAGGCTGCGCAAAATCAATTCGCGGCAGGTGTTGAGAATAGTAACGATAACGTTAAACGCGTACTTTGGACCGTGATCATTGCCGGACTATTTGTGGTACTGGTGCTCGGAGTCGTTTCCTTCTTTATTATCCGCACCATTTGGCAGCAATTAGGTGGTGAACCCGAATACGCCCAAGAGATTGCTTCTGCAGTTGCCTCGGGTGATTTAACTATGCGCATTGATGTTGAACCAGGCGACACCAGCAGCTTGTTAGCGGCTCTCAGCGAAATGCAGACACGCTTGCAAAACATGGTCTCCGAGATCAAAACTTCAGCTGAAACGATTAAAGTCGCAAGCGCTGAAATTGCTTCTGGTAACACCGATCTCTCCTCACGTACGGAATCACAAGCAAGCAGCTTAGAGGAAACCTCGTCCTCGATGGAAACCATGACCGAAACGGTGAAGCAGAATGCCGACAATGCTCGCCAAGCGAATAAGATGGTGGAAACAGCATCTGAGGTCGCGGTAAAAGGTGGCGAGGTGGTCAGCCAAGTTGTTACCACCATGGACGATATCAATCAATCGTCGAAGAAAATCGTCGACATCATTAGCGTCATTGATGGCATCGCCTTCCAAACCAATATCTTGGCGTTAAATGCGGCGGTCGAAGCGGCACGTGCTGGCGAACAAGGTCGCGGTTTTGCGGTGGTCGCTTCCGAAGTTCGGAGTTTGGCACAGCGCAGTGCGGCGGCGGCAAAAGAGATCAAGGCCTTAATTGGTGATTCGGTCGATAAAGTCACTGCTGGTTCAGCTTTGGTAGATCAAGCGGGGCAAACCATGGGCGAAATCGTCGCCTCTGTGCGTCGTGTCAGCGACATCATGGCGGAGATCACTGCAGCGAGCCAAGAACAGAGTTCTGGTATCCAAGAGATTGGTTCAGCGATCAATCAAATGGATGAGATGACTCAACAAAACGCGGCCCTAGTCGAAGAAGCGGCGGCGGCTGCGGAATCGCTTGAAGAGCAAGCAGATTTATTAACCAAAGCGCTCGACGTATTTAAGCTTAATAACGTACAGAGCAATATGAATGTCAGTCGCGCGCCAGCCGCACGTCAAGCGCCAATGCGCGCGAGTACGCCAAGAATCGCGGCGAAACCCGCTACTCGTGCTCCGGCTAAAGCGGCTGATGATGACAGTGGTGAATGGGATGAATTTTAATTTGCCTTAATCGCTACCCTCGACTTAGAGGAATTAAAAATAGCAGAAGGGTAGGTCGCTTGACCTGCCCTTTTTATTTTGAAGTTTTCCTTGCTAAGTCCGCGAACAGACAAGAATCTTAAGCGTGATGTGCAAAATAACTTTGCACCAGACTGACCCAATAACTTGCACCGATCGGTAATAGCTCATCATTAAAATCATAACTAGGATTATGCAAGTTGCAGGGGCCTAAACCATGTCCGGCACTACGGTGATCTCCATCGCCATTGCCCAAGAAGACATAACAGCCAGGTTTGCTCTGTAGCATATAGGCGAAGTCCTCTGCGCCCATGGTTGGTTCGACATGGTCGATCACTTTATCGACGCCGACTAAATCCCGCATGACGCCCAATGCAAATTGTGTTTGCGCACTATGGTTGATGAGTGGAGGATAGTTTCGTTTGAATTCAAATTCGACCTTGGCATCAAACGCGAGTGCCGTTTGCTCCGCGATAGTTCGCATACGTGACTCGATCAGATCGAGTGTCTCAAGACTAAAGGTACGCACCGTCCCTATCATAGTCGCATCATCAGGAATTACATTAGTCGCACTGCCAGTATGAATTTGCGTTAGCGAAAGCACCGCTGGTTCAACTGGATTCACATTGCGACTGACAATTGTTTGCCAACTTTGTGCGATTTGCACCGCGATCATCACCGGGTCGATCCCTTTTTGTGGCTGTGCGGCGTGTGCGCCTTTACCATGCACTACTACTTTAAATTCATTCGAAGAAGCCATTAAGGCGCCTTCACGCACACCGAAACTGCCGGCGGGAATCCCTGGCCAATTGTGAAGTCCAAACACTGCTTCCATTGTACATTTGTCAAAAAGTCCTTCAGCGATCATACGACGTGCACCACCACCACCTTCTTCAGCAGGTTGGAAAATCAGATACACGGTGCCGTCAAATCGCGCGTGATGCTGTAAATAGTGCGCCGCGCCGAGTAACATCGCGGTGTGTCCATCATGACCACAGGCGTGCATTTTTCCCTGGTGTACAGAGGCATGCGGAAAACTGTTGATTTCTTGCATGGGCAAAGCATCCATATCGGCGCGTAAACCAATCGCTCGCTTCGCTTCTCCCTTCTTGATTATCCCCACTACACCTGTTTCGGCCAGACCCTCTACAAAGGGTATGCCCCACTCACGTAATTTGGTTTTGACCAAAGCGGCTGTTTCTACTTCTTCAAAGCAGAGCTCGGGGTGAGCATGAATTTGGCGGCGAATCTTGATAAGTTCGTCGTGTAGACTCAGGATAGGATCAAACACTTGCATCAGAATCTCCGGATAAAGCCGATAAAGCCATTTTTTAATTCATTATTTTACGAAAGCAAATTGCGAGCTGGCATAAGCGATTCGTATATCTTTATACCCAGCAAGACTATCCAATAATGTTTTACTTTGCTCTCGATATTTAGAGGAGAAAGTCTAATTTACGAGGGTATTGATAGTCTCCTAGGGAAATCTCATCTATATCATCAGTTATTCACAAAACGAATGATTGATATATGAAAAAGCAGCGAGACTATTTTGCTGCACTGCGATACATTAACACCTGTCTCCTCCAACACCTCCCAAAAAGGTTTGGACTTAAACCCGCAGCTTAGCTAGCGGGTTTTTTTTTGCCCATTCGCTCCAAGCCTTAACTCGCGTATCGGGGGCATCAACGATAGCACAAATAAAAAAGGAAATGCCAAGCATTTCCTTTTTCAATGCAAACGCAGATCGAGCTTTGATTATTTGATCGATCTTTAACTATTCTGAGAACTAATGTAACGAGATGTTTTGTCCCATATAGGAATCGAATTTTCCAAGAAATTCATCAATCTCTTCAATACTTGGTTCACTCGAAATCAATTGCTGTACATCGTGGCGAAAAGTTTCTGCCAACAGACCGCCTATAAAACATTCGCGACGTACCGCCTTATCCGTAATTTCATAACCACCGAAGCGCAAAGCTTCGTGTTCGGATTCAGCACCAAATTCGACCACACTATATTGGTCGCTATTATAGATAATGTTCATTTTGTTCATCCTTTCACTAGTTGTGAGTAAGACCAACAACAAACTGGTGCTTAACATGTGCTCTCATGACATTTACTACACAAGCGAAATTGCGCACGTAAACGCCACCTCCGCACTAATAGTTACGGCACGGCAAGGCTTGAACTTTAGGTGACTCAAGAAAAGAAAACTGATATTGCGCTGCTGCGAAAAAACTCTAGCAATCAATGCATATCAAGAGATTAAGCAGACCTCAGATAAAACTAAATCAGCAGCTGATCGGTTTCTAAAGCAAGAAGTTCGGCGTAGTTTGCCGATGAAAGGAAGTCTCTTAATGAGGGGAGATGTTCTGGCTGGCTGATAGCAATAAAAATTTGCTCAGGCCTTTGACGTATCAGTCGATTTAACACGACTCGCAGTACCATATTACCGGCACAACAAAAACATCCCGAAGCGATACGTTCCAAAATAATGCCTTGGCTAGGACCGCTTGGCAAAACTTGCTCACCGCTCGGTAAGCCTTCGAGCAAGATTGCGCTCTTACTGGAAGCTGAGAGCTGATTGCAGATCCATGTTTCTCGTTGTGAGTAAGATGAACCTGCAACCAGTATCAGAGGAATCGGCTTATTCGCCGCGTTTCCCATATTTGACGGACTCAACACCTAATTGTTTGAGTTTGCGATACAGATGGGTACGCTCTAAACCGGTCTTTTCAGCTACACGCGTCATGCTACCGCCTTCGCGATGGAGATGATATTCAAAGTAGATTCGCTCGAAAGCATCGCGCGCTTCACGCAATGGCAGATCGAACGACAAACTACCAAAGTTGTGCTGATTGTTCTGCATCATTTGATTACCAAGCGAGAAATCGCGGTTATCAAAGTTTTGTGCAGGTTGCGAGAATTGAGCGACAGGAGCAGGTGTCACTGGGGTATCCATAGCGCTGATACGGCTGATAGGCGCGACAGGTCGTGGTGGTTCTATGTTCCGGGTCAAACCTTGCTGAACCGCTTTTAACAACTTCTGCAAAGCGATCGGCTTTTCTAAGAAATTCAATGCCCCAATTCTGGTGGCTTCGACTGCTGTGTCAATTGTCGCGTGTCCCGACATCATGATCACAGGCATCGTCAGCAAGCCATCGCGCTGCCATTCTTTCAGCAGCGTGACACCGTCGGTGTCAGGCATCCAAATATCAAGCAATACCAAATCTGGTCTGGCTTGTGCTCTTGCTTCACGCGCTTGTTGCGCATTTTCAGCTAGTTGAACAACGTGTCCCTCGTCACCCAAAATTTCCGAGAGGAGCTCTCGGATTCCCATTTCGTCATCGACTACTAATATGTTTGCCATAAATGTACCCTAAACCCTACCACGATCATTTTAATTTGCTGTTCTTCTCTAAGGAAGCTTTCAGCGATCAAGCACGAAATCAAATTTTAGGTATTTAATTCCGGTGCTAACTTTAACAGCAAAATCGATACTTTTGCACCGTTTGTATCAGTGCGATTTTGAATATCGATCTTACCCCCATGCTCATCCACAATTTTCTTCACCATGGCGAGACCAAGACCCGTTCCTTTGGGTTTTGAGGTCGCATATGGTTCGAATGCACGAGCCAGGATTTTTGTGGAGAACCCTGGGCCGTTATCAATCACGGATAAACGTATCGCTATCCGGTCAGATTTATCAGCGCTCACATAATGCACAATTTCGGTGACAACATCAATCCGTGGCACTTGTCCAGGCTTAGTATTTTCAGTCACCGCATCCTGTGCATTCTGCAGCAAATTGTGAATCACTTGACGCAATTGAGTAGCGTCACCCATGATGCTTGGAAGGTCAGGCGTCAAATGCAAATGAATGATGTCACGGCCATCACCCGACAGATAGAGATGTAATACGTCATCAATCAAGGCCCCCAAATTAATGCGTGAAAGCACAGCCTGCGGGATCTTAGCGTAGTCTCGGAAATCATCAACCATACGTTTCATCGAACTAACTTGGTTGACAATCGTGGTTGTGCTTTTACTCAAAAACTGAGCGTCAACGTCATTTAACTTATCCAACAATTTCATTTGCAAACGCTCAGCTGAGAGCTGAATTGGCGTTAATGGATTCTTTATTTCATGCGCGAGACGTCGCGCTACCTCACCCCAAGCGATCGAACGCTGTGCGGAAATAATGTTTGTAATATCGTCGAATACAATGACATATCCAATACCCGACTCAATCGGCAAATGCGAGCCTCGAGCAAGAAGGGTTAAGCCCTTTTCGTTCTCTGTGCTTGAACCAGGTTGTGCACTATCCGAGTCCACTAGCAATTGAGGATTGGGCAATTCAATTTGTTGCTGCCAATGTTCCAACTGCTCACCGCCAACCGATTGTGCCTGCTGTTCAGAAAATGCCCGATCGACAGCATCAGCAAATACTTGCATACCCGAAATGGACGCCAAAGGCCGACCAATTTCATTATCAAACTGACGTCTAAGTATCCTGCCAACAGAATGATTGCAGGTTACAAGGCACCAGTTTTGATCGAGTACCATCACGCCAGCGGACATATTTCCCAATACCGATTCCAAGTACGCTTTTGCGTTTTCAAGTTCGGTACGGTTGCGTTCGACTGCTTGTCTCGCCTCGAACAACTGTTTGGTCATGATGTTGAAAGACTGTGTCAGACTTCCCAATTCATCGGACGTCGTTGCGATAGGACGCGGTGACAAATTACCTTCAGCAACAGCTTTTGTTCCCTCTGCGAGCATAAGGAGCGGTGAGGCGAGCTGACTTGAAATTAGAAATGCTGCCGTAATCGCTCCAAAAATAGCTAACAATAACAAGAGAGTTAATGTCACCAAATACATGGTTTTTAAACCTTGGCGACTTGATCGACGTTCTTTAAATTCAACGTAGGCAGTAGTAAATACTTTGACCTGTGAATCGAGTTGCTCGGGAAGTGGCTGTATCACTTGAAGATAATTTGATTCACTTTGGAATAGATTATTCATCCCCATCGATGGTAGTGGGACAATCACCCTCAGGAATTCTTGATTTGCAGCATCTGGTCCAGCTTTGGCATGGGTTTCAGTAAATAGATTTTTGCTCGGATCTTCGCCTGTATGATCATTGTGGCTTCCGATTCTCGCGAATTTACCTTCCAACTGCGCGGCTCGAATCATCCCTATAGAGGGCATTTCAGGGACAAAGCTTCCCCGTTTTGCGTTGGCGGTTGCGATCAATTTTCCTTTTGAAGAAATAATTGTCGCCTCCTGAATTTGCATCTGTTCGCGAATACGAGACAACTTAATCGGTAGCGGTAATAGACTGGCATCCGAAGGATCGGACAACTGATTTGCCATACTACGAGTCTTCGCCTCAAGATCTTTTAATGTATATTGAAAAGCTGTATCACCAAGATTAATTCCGGAATCTAACAGTGGATCTAACTTCACACTGAACCACGAGTCAATCGAATGGGTCACAAACTGTACTGAGACAAGATAAATCAATGATCCAGGGAGAATCCCCGCTAAGGCAAAAAGAATCACCAACCGAGTCATAATCCGAGAACCAAACTCACGTTGCCGGAAACGACGAATTAATTGCCAAAGCAGAGCCGTTACCATCGCCAATAATCCAACAGCAACAACTGCATTGGCAATCAGTAACAGAGTGAAATTGTTGTTTGATACAAGAAAACGACTCGAATTTTCCGTCGCTGTAATAAGAAAGAAAAACAGCACGCTCATCAACGCGCCGCCGACTAAGAGGCCGTACTTAAGAAACTTTGTCACTTATCTTCCACCTTGAATGTAAACCGCTTCCAATCAGATGAAAGACGCCAACCGCTATTGCTCAATGAAGTAAATAGCATGGGTTTAGACAACTGGCTGCTATCGAGTTTGAGGCGAACTGCCACGTTATATGTCGAGCCAAAACTGAGGCTATTCTTTTCGGCGACTAACCAACGTCTAGTTTGTTTAACGAGATTAATGACCTCGTCAAGACTATTAAAGTTTTGTTTCAGGCCGCCATTCACGGCCGCCGTGTACTGACGGCGCCAAAGATCATATTGAATTTTGATGGTTTGGGTTGAACGTATTGTTTTCTCGTCGAACCAATACCAACGCGGTCGGTTTATCTCAACTTCGGCGATAAACGAGACTGGAATTCCTTCGTTGATTGCTGTACGAACGTCATTGCCAAGTTCAAATGCAAATCCAACCTGAATTCGATACCCATCATCGGCCGCTTCTAACCTTGCGGTAGTCACTTCTATCCCTTCGGCATGAGCGAAAGAAACTGTAAAAAGACTTAAGCAAAAAACAGTAAGCAAGGCTAAGCCTGAGCGCAAGAAAGCACTCAAAAAGGTTCTAACAAACGAATGATAGAGAGACTTCACCAACATACCGAAAACATGGACCCTAACAATATTGCATCACAATTGACATGATAACTTGAAACAAAGTTCATTCCTCTGGTTTTTGGAACAAGGCATAGAACAAACCATCATGTTCGTTGTCAGGATCTGACGTCGGCAATAACTGGCCTGGCGCTGGCAAACGCAGCGCAGCGTGGCGTTCTGCAAAGGTTTGTGCTTGTTTTTCCGATTCTATCGGCCAGATCGAACAAGTCACCAATAGCATTTTTCCTCCGGGTTTTAACATCTTCCACAAATTGTCGAGTATGCGCGTGGAGGTCACGGCTAATTGAGCTGCATCTGTTTTGCGGCGTAGCCAACGAATGTCTGGATGTCGGCGAACCACGCCAGAGGCTGTACATGGAACGTCGGCCAAAATGCGATCAAACGCCTTCCCATCCCACCAATTCATGCGACTAGCATCGCCTTGTTTGATCTCAGCGAACAGTTGTAGACGCGCTAAATTTTCATGAATGCGTTCAATTCGCTTAGAGTCCGTTTCAAGCGCTAGTAACTCAACGTCAGCGGTTTCTAAGATGTGTCCGGTTTTCCCACCGGGAGCTGCGCAGGCATCCAAGACCCTGAAACCATCCTGAAGATCAAGCAAAGGCGCTGCTAATTGTGCTGCCGCATCTTGCACTGATACCATTCCTTGTTCAAAACCCGGAATCTGCGATACAGGGACAGGTTTCTTTAATTGAATTGCGCTTGGTCCAATTTGCTTCGCCGCTATACCTTTATCGGCCATGAGTTTCAAATAGCTCGTCATATTTGTTTGACGACGATTCACACGCAAGCTCATTGGTGGTGGCAAATTAGCCGAATTCAGAATCGCCTGCCATTCAGCGGGGTAGGCTGACTTAACTTGATCCACCCACCACTGTGGATAATTCCACATCGCGGCTGGTTGTTTAAGCACAGTGGGAATTAGACTTTCTTTTTCACGCAAGAAACGACGCAAGACAGCGTTGACCATTCCTTTTGCGAAAACCATATGGCTATTTGAAGAGGCTGCATTCACGGCCTGATCGACGACGACAAAATCGTTGTAAGGTGGTCCTGCCTCATTATCATCAACCAATAGACTCAAAGCACAGCAGAGTAAGCTATAAAGCAGTGGAGGTTCCACGGGTTTATTTGTCATCAAGGTGATTAAGGCATCGACCCTACCAACTTGGCGCATAGTACGGTAAGCAATATCTTGAATTGCCCCGCGCATTTGTGGACTGTACTCGGCTTGGCTATAGACACGTGCTAATGCTTGTGGCAATGCGGTGCCATCTAAGACATAGGAAACCGCTTGTGCTGCTGCTGCTAAACTAAGTGCTAAAGAGTCCGTTTTTAGCACCAATAACTCTGGTTCTATGTTTTGATTTGTCGATGTCTTTTCTATGCTTGTTTTTATTTGCCGACTACGCACTGGCGCCTCAGTTGTTGCGCTGGCTCTTGTTGTGCGATTTGTGACAGATGAAGAACGATCTGTTTCCTTGATCGTCTTGCGAGGTTTGCTAATGACAGGTCGTGTTAAGGTTTTTCGCGTGGCTTCGTTCATACAACACTCTTTAGTAGGCTGGCATCAAGTTTTTTTGATCTAACCAGGTACGGAGATCATCAAAAGCCTGAACCGCATCTAGTTCATTAAAAATTTCGTGATAAAAATTGGGGTAAATAATGGTTCTAACACTTGCCGCTGTTAATCGATGATCTAACTGCTGGGCAAATTGTTCTATGCCTTTCGGGTCTACAACTTGGTCATCACCAGCAATCAGTAGCAGCAAAGGAACTTTAAGCTGATGATGATGTTGATGAACATAGTTCATCGAGTTCAACATGCTTTGAAACAAAGCAGCACTAATTTTCGCATGCACTAATGGATCATTTTGGTAGGCATAGACGACTTCATCATCATGCGACAAATACCGTCCGTTAGTTCCATGTCCAACGCCGACATGTGGAAATAATTTTGAAGCCAGTGTAAACAAATAACGTTGGAAACGACTGATTTTTACGGCGAGGGCAGGCGAAGAAAGTATTAAACCAGACAACTGATGTCCAGCCCTCAATGCAAAGTGGCAAGCAAACAATCCCCCCATACTATGTGCGAAAACTAGGCAAGCTTGATCGAGTTGTTGGTTAAAGTCATTGATAACAACTTCTAAATCATTGATATGACTTTGATGATGTTGAGAGTCTCCGCGGCGTCCTTCTGACTGTCCATGTCCGCGTTGATCAAAACATCTAACTTGATATCCTAGTCGATAAAAGAACCTCGCAATATGCGAATATCGGCCACTATGTTCACCAAGACCATGCACAATTACCACACCAATTTTTTCTTTCGCGTTGGAATGTTCCCAATCACGAACAAACAAGGCAAGACCATCCTCGCTGGATAGAAAAAATTCTTTGGTGTTTTCAACATGTGCATTCATGTCTTAGATACCCCAAATAATTTCCTTTTGCTTCTTTTGGGCGACCTTCATCATTTCGTAAAGAGGAAAAAGACGTGCCGATAAGCTGACAAAATCACGACGCTTTTTTTTCTCAACCTCATCCAATTCATCTTCATCAATTTCTATTTCTTGTGCACGTTGTTGGCGATCTTCTTGCATGATTGCTTCGAAAGACGAAATAAAAAATGAAAGTTCAGCAACGGTAATAACGCCTTTTTCTACGCTTTTTCCTAGTTTTTCAAGCACCGGCCCAATATGGCTTTGATACATGGTAATTTCTGCACTTGCAGAAGATTGAAAGCTCACTAGCATTTTATGCATACCCAAGAATTAGAGATTCCATTTATATGAATCAAAAAACATTTCTGCCGCATCGAAATTAAATGATTTGTCTTCACCTAACATTAGGACCTGAATTAGATAGTCTCCACGCTGTTCAAACCGTACCAGCATCTTAAGTTTCTTACCATTTGGTGCAAGACCGAGCGCGAACTCTGTATTCTTTACTTTATTGGTTTGCGTATCACTGATCCATTGTCCTTGAATATTCTTCAGCATGCCTTCTTTCATTGCATTCAATGTAGAGAGCTGTTGTTTTTTACTGTTTTCAAGATCGTTTTGATCCAATGGTAAATGAACATATGCAATCAAAAAATTAATATTTTCGACTTCACTTGCCGTCATTTTCATTTTGACTTTTAAACCATTTAGTTCGATGTCACGTTGAGCATTTGCTGCTTTACCTGGCATCAAAATTTGAAAATGATTCTCCTCATCTCGTACATCACGCCAGTCAAATTTTGGACTACATGCGCTGAGCGTAAAAATAATCATAAGTAAAGAAAGCAGTTGTCGCATTGTTGATACTTATCTGAAGATGAGAAAGGCAACATTGTAGGCTAATTTCACCGCTTCTTTAGACTCTTTCGCTCTGTCTAGACTGTTTTCAGCCATATTTGCTTTCGTTTTGTTTTTTCCGCTTGAAATTTCCATTTATCTCCCTTTTTGACGTTTGATACCTCTGATTTGCCTCTTAGTCGCAGACAGCTGGGAAGTCTATTTTTCCCTTGCTATTCTGCAGTCATCAAAACAGTGTTCATCACTTACTTAGAGGAGATCATCATGAAATTCGATTCATCAAACAACAATGACAATGTTGAAAAAAAAGAGCCTCAATTTGAAGTCTTAGATGCACCAACCACACAGCATCAACAAGCTCACAGCGAACAAACCAAATCGCAAGCTGATGAAAATTTTGAGCAATCGAAAGCACGCTATACAGAACGCAATCCCATCTTAGATTTTGTGAAGAATCTGGGTGAAACCGCCGAATATCTGTGGGATCACTACTTAGATTGGGTCATCCACGTTAGTTGGGGAAAAATGTTCTTAGCCTGCTTGCTTGTATTGATCGCTGGCTCATGCTTCTTCTTGCACACCTTAGCCAATTGGTTTGTTTTTGGTTCCTTGTTATTGAAGTGCTTTATCGGCAAAGAAGATCGTCAGCGGCCGCTTACTCCAGGTGAACATGTGAAGTCCGAGGAGAACTAAGATGGACACCGGAAAACCAAGTCAGGTTTTGCTTACTATATTGAACTTGCTTGAGACTTCAAAACGTTTGTGGTGGCAATTTTTTGATTGGCTCGCAGTCGTATCGTGGTCCTACTTGGTTTTCATTTCTTTCACTTGCCTGATCATCGCGGGCATTCTTGGACTAGGAAGTTTTGTTCCTCTCCTCGTATTCTCTTCATTCTTGATTAAGAGCTTAGCTGGAGGAAAACGGCGCGCTGAAATTGCTGCGGATGCAGCTTCTGTACGCGCCAATATGGAGGCGCTTGAACGTCGTGTTCTAGAAGCAGAAATGGCGAGTTTACAAGCACAGATTGAACCACATTTTTTATTCAATACTTTGGCGCTGATTGGGCAACTAATTGAAACTGATCCCGAACAGGCATCGACCGTACATACACATCTGATTAAATATTTACGCGCGGCTCTTCCACAAATTCGTGAAAAAGGAAATAGTAAATTAGGTCAACAAATCGAATTATGCCGAGCCTATCTCAATATTATGCAGGCGCGTATGCAAGAGCGCTTAAGTTTTTCTATTGATTGCCCGCTCGAATTGCAGCACTATGCTTTTCCGCCAATGATGATTCAAACCTTAGTTGAAAATGCCATTAAACATGGACTTGAACCAAAAACAGATGGCGGACATATTCATATTGGTGCTCGTCATGGAGAAGGTGAAATCATCGTTGAGGTCACTGACAGCGGTCTTGGTTTCAATCTTCATGCTGAGGAGGGTATAGGCTTATCGAATATTCGTGAACGCCTTAAAGTATTGTACGGATTCCGAGCTGCATTGATGATCGAAGTTCCAGCGCAGGGTGGTGCACAGCTAAGCCTTCATATTCCAGTTTGAATTTTCTTATGTCTTCTACTGTTACCGCACTAATCGTTGATGATGAGGCTCATTTACGTCAACATTTACGGCACCGCCTAGAACAAGTTTGGCCACAATTACAAATCGTTGCTGAGGCAAATAATGCCCATCATGCTCTGCAAATTTATCAAGAATTTCAGCCGGATATCGTTTTTCTCGATATCAAAATGCCGGGTCAGAGTGGTTTAGAAATTGCCCATCAATTGGTCGAGACAAGCACTATTGTTTTTGTAACCGCTTACGATATGCATGCAATTGAGGCTTTTGAAAAAGGAGCGATTGATTATTTGCTTAAGCCAATTGAACCTGATCGTCTTCAAATATGTTGTCAGCGATTGCAAGAACGGATCCATCAAGGTCGCTACTATGCTCAAGCGATAGACCAAATCAAAAACTCATTTATACAACTGGCACAAATGCAGCGCGTTCAACAGGAACAAGAACGAAAATTTTTACGGTGGATACAAGCTGGCGTTGGGAATGGCTTGCGTTTAATTAGTACCTCTGAAATTTTGTATTTTCGTGCCGATGAAAAATATACTTGTGTACGAACCGAGCAAGCTGAGTACTTGATTCGTAAGACGCTTAAGGAACTTGAAGATGAACTTAATCCTCAAGACTTTTGGCGAGTACATCGCTCAGCTTTGGTGAGGGTTTCAGCAATTGCCCACGTGGCTAAGGATGATAGAGGTCGACATTTGTTAGGCATACGAGGGGTTCAAGAAAAAATTGAAGTAAGCCGCAATCATACGCATTTATTCCAACAAATGTGAGTTCGGTTTCTTTGAACGTTTTCTCCGCTGTTTTTCTTTTAATTGAATAATTTTATATATACGAATAGTAGTAGTTAATAAGCTTTCGTAGTTCAGTGGATAAGACTCTTTTAGATCGTTAAATCAAGAGCTTAGACTAAGGATAAATGGTCTGAAAGTGCTTGTATGAAGAGCTCATAAATTGCGGATAAAAATCCACTTGGATATATGTCTTCAAGCTTTCCACTTTTTACCCATGATTTAGTCACAAACTTATCCACAGAAATTATTTTTTTATTGTGGTTTTTATGCTGCGTTTAAGAGGATCTACTGATTTTTTCGTTTGAAAAATAGTGGTTCAATATCCCTAAGCTATATGGTGCAGCGGTTTCCTCAATAAAGCTTTGAAAGTCTAAGCTCGCATCATCATTCGCACTATCAGAAATGGTACGGACCACACTGAACGGTAGGTCAAAAGCTTCACAGACTTGAGCAATTGCGGCACCTTCCATTTCGACAGCCATTAGCCCTGGCAAATCATCTTTGAGTTTATTGAGCACTTGTTGGTTAGAGATAAATTGATCGCCGCTTGCGATCAGACCAACTTTAACTTGATTGCTCTCTTCTCTATTTGTCGCTTTGAGATATGTGATTGCAGCTCTTTGCAATTCTGATGTGAGCTTTTCGTCGGCAGATATTTTCGACTTGCCGCTTAATGGGATTTCAAAGCGAGGAAAGAGCGGTGAGGCATCCATATCGTGTTGTAGCAATTCGGTGGCTATGACGATATCTCCTTGCTTTAAGGTTTCCTCCACACCACCCGCTACACCACACATAATCATTTTTGAAACAGGAAAACTATTGAGTATGGTAGTGGCTGTGATGCTGGCTGCTACTTTGCCGATACCGGAGAGAGCTGAAATGATAGCTTGATCAGCGAAACGTGCTTTCAGAAATTCACGCTTACCAATAGTGATCGTTTCAATCTCTTTCAGATGTTCCCTTAAACCAGTTTGTTCTTCTTGCATTGCAAAGATTAAAGCAGTGAATTTTTCTTGGGTCATGGCGCTGAGGTGCTTCGGTTTATTTAATAAGTTATTTATATATACGAATAGTAGTAGTTATTAACAGCTGTACTTTTTTGTGGATAAGTCAGTTTACCTATATGAAATCAATGATTTACGAAAAGGATAATGGCAGGGAAAATGGTTGTACAGTAAAAGAATAGTTTCTGCATAAGTTTTTGTGTTTGGATAAGTCATGTTGTTGATCACAAGCTATGCCCGCAGTATTCAAAGACTTATCCACAGAATGTTTTGCTTAAATGTATAAATAAAAAAGCTTTTTTGTTCGCGGTTAAAGTTTGTTTGTTGTTTTTTTCCTGCTGCAATGTTGAGAATTTCTTATGAGCCCTAGGGTCTCAGCTTATGCGCAGAATGTTTATGAAAAGTATTTTTTCTGAATTTGCGATGCGTAATTGGACTATCAGTGAAGAAAATATGTTGAATCTTTTGCTTCAACGATGAATCGCTTTATTTCGATTCCTTCAATAAAACTAGTGGAACTGTGAGGGTGGTGGTGAGTCTATGAAAGGCGTTTTTTTATGATGGATTGGCGCTTGTACGAATAAGTGGGATCGTCCATACTTCGCCATCGAGTCTGAGGCTCGTCGTAAAAAAAGAGAATATAAACACTCAGGAAAGGCTTAACGGAGATGGATTTTAGTAACCCAACCAGTATCACCTTCATCATCTATATCTTAGCGATGTTAGGGATAGGATTTGCCGCATGGCGCTTCACCAATAATTTATCGGACTACATTTTAGGTGGTCGTAGTTTAGGTGCTTTTGTCACTGCGATGAGTGCAGGTGCTTCCGATATGAGCGGCTGGCTTTTGATGGGTTTGCCTGGGGCGCTGTATTTTTCAGGGATCTCTGAGAGTTGGATTGCCATTGGTTTGACCTTAGGCGCTTGGTTCAATTGGCAAATGATTGCTGGGCGTCTGCGTGTCTATACTGAACTGACGAATAATGCTTTAACCCTGCCAGATTATTTCACGCATCGTTTTGAAGATACGAGTCGCTTGTTACGAGTGATCTCAGCTTTGGTGATCTTGGTGTTTTTTACGATTTACTGTGCTTCTGGAATGGTCGCTGGTGCGCGTTTATTCCAAGAGACTTTCGGTATGAGTTATAACGTCTCATTGTGGGCAGGTGCTGCAGCGACGATCATTTATGTGTTTATTGGCGGCTTCTTGGCAGTAAGTTGGACTGATACTGTTCAAGCGTCCCTGATGATTTTCGCTTTGTTATTAGCGCCGATGATGGTAATTAGCCACGTTGGTGGTTTTAATGAAGCCATTCATGTGATTCAAAATATTAATCCGAAATACACTGACCTCTTCAGTGGAACCTCGTTTATCGGCATTATTTCTTTGTTGGCCTGGGGTTTGGGTTATATGGGGCAGCCCCACATCTTGGCGCGCTTTATGGCCGCCGAGAGTTTTGCAACGATTAAGACAGCACGCCGGATTGGTATGACGTGGATGATTTTGTGTTTAGGTGGTGCGATTGCGGTCGGTTTCTTTGGTATCGCTTACTTTGCGGCGCATCCCGATCAAGCCGGTGCTGTGACAGCGAATAAAGAAACTGTGTTTATTTCCTTGTCGCAGATTTTGTTTAATCCTTGGATCGCTGGTATTTTGTTGTCAGCGATTTTGGCAGCAGTGATGAGTACTTTGTCTTGCCAATTATTGGTTTGCTCTTCGGCTTTGACAGAAGATTTCTATAAATCCTTCTTCCGTCCAAATGCATCACAAACTGAATTGGTGTGGTTCGGTCGTATGATGGTGTTGGTGATTGCTGTGATTGCGATTGCAATTGCGGCTAATCCTAAGAGTAGCGTTTTGAATCTCGTTAGTAACGCTTGGGCGGGATTTGGAGCGGCGTTTGGACCAGTTGTTCTGCTGTCCTTAGTATGGCCAAAAATGACGCGCAATGGTGCTTTAGCGGGTATGTTTATTGGTGCCGTGACCGTGTTGGTATGGGGCGAATACAAATGGTTGAACTTGTATGAGTTGGTGCCTGGCTTCGCCTTCGCTTCGATTGCGATTGTTATTGGTAGTTCGATTGGAGCACCGGCATCGGAAAAAATGCAAGCAGGTTTTGCTAAGATGCGTGAGCAGATACAGTAAGATTTAAAAGAGTACAAAGAAAAATGGCGATGAAAAAGCATCGCCATTTTTTTATTTAGCAAAAGGTTTTCTATTCTTTTTCCGCTAGAGCTTTAAGATTTTTAAGTCCCGTTTCAAAGTCTGGCCCAACCATTTTGTCCATGAATGGTACAAAGTATTTCATCATGAAATTGCCTTGGCTGCTGCCCGTCATCGACCATGTAACTTCCGTGAGACCATTTTTATTCTCTAGAACTAAAGCTCCAGTTGAAGGTTTTCCCATGCCTTCAAATTCTAATTCGTAGGTAATCGCTTGGTTCGGAGCGGCAGCAAAAAATTTCATGTTGCCGTTTCCTTCACTCTTACTTTTCCATTCCCATTTTGCACCAGCGCCGCTATCTGGGCCGCTGTAAATCATTTGCATATTCGGATCACGTTGATTCCAGATCGACCATTTTTTCCATTCCTTAGGCGCTGCGATTAATGCATAAATTTTTTCTGCTGGTGCTTTGATGGTGACGCTACGTGACAAGCCATATTGATTTGGAAGGCTGAGTACAAAGGCCGTGTAGATTAGAAATAAGCCAAGAAGAACTAAGAGGCTACGTTTTAAAATTTTCATACAGACTCCTCAAAAAAGTTTGGCACTGAATTGAATGGCGAGAACCATGACTTCAGCGTTGAACTTAATAAATATCGTTTTTATGTGGCTCAGAGAAGATAATCAATCTAAAGGCAGTCGAATAAATTGATCGATAAAAAAAGAGCTCATCGCATTGTGGTGAAAACTTAGTAACTGCGCAAGCTCTGTATAGCGTTTTGCCAGCTTGCAATTCTTTTTTGTGCCTGCTCGCGACTCATTTGTGGGAGGAAGCGTCGCTCTTCTTGCCACAGTGCTTGGCATTCTTGTGGAGTGGAAAAGACACCGGTGCTGAGACCGGCGAGATAGGCTGCGCCAAGTGCGGTGGTTTCAGTAATGCGCGGACGAATAATCGGAATGCCCAAGAGGTCAGCTTGAAATTGGAGAAGGAAATTATTACTAGCCGCACCACCGTCAACCCGTAATTCATGGATTGTGTGCTGGTAATCGTTTTGCATAGCCAATAGTAATTCTGCGCTCTGAAAGGCAATCGCTTCCACCGCTGCGCGCGCAATATGAGCATGTGTGCTACCACGATGGAGACCAAAGATCGCTGCCTTAGCATTGGCTTGCCAATAGGGGGCGCCTAGACCGGCAAAAGCGGGAACGAAGATGACGCCATCACTGTCTGAAACCGATGCAGCGAGTGCCTCGACCTCGCTCGATTTGTGGATGATATGGAGATTGTCGCGTAACCACTGCACAACGGCGCCGCCAATAAACACACTGCCTTCAAGTGCGTATTGAGGTGTAGGGTTGAGTTGAGCCGCTGCAGTACTAATTAAACCATGTTGTGAAGTGGGGCAGCTTGAACCAGTATGCGCCAACATAAAGCAACCTGTGCCATAGGTGTTCTTAGCCATGCCGGGTTCAAAACAGGCTTGGCCGAACAGTGCGGCTTGTTGATCACCAACCATGCTAGCGATTGGTATGCTGGGTCCAAAAAGTGTGCAGTGACCGAATATGAAACTAGAAGGGTTTACAGTCGGTAACACACTCTCGGGAATATCAAACAGTGCTAATAATTCAGTGTCCCAACAATTGCGATGAATATTCCACAGCATGGTACGTGAAGCATTACTGACATCACTAACATGAAGTTGTTTGTCACTGAGTTGATAGGCAAGCCAAGTATCCACAGTACCAAAGGCAAGTTCGCCACGATCAGCTTGTTGACGCGCATCGGGTACGTGATCGAGAATCCAACGCAATTTGCTCGCTGAGAAGTAGGGATCAATCACTAAGCCAGTTGTTTTGCGTATCAAGTCACTATGTCCTTGTTCGCGCAAGCTTTTGCAGTACTCGGCTGTACGTCGATCTTGCCAAACGATGGCTGGATAAATCGGTTCGCCAGTTTTGCGATTCCATAAAATACAGGTTTCGCGCTGATTGGTAGTACCAAGGGCGACGATATCTTGTGGACTGATGTGAGATTCGCGTAGCACTTGTTCTATGGTGTTTTTTTGGCTGTGCCAAATCTCCATAGGGTTATGTTCGACCCAAGCTGCTTGCGGAAAATGCTGTGTGAATTCAGTTTGTGCGCTATGCACCAGTTGTCCATGACGATCAAACAGAATGCTGCGTGAACTAGAGGTTCCTTGATCGAGTGCGAGTATGTACTGCATATCCAAACCTCCATCAAAAGTTATTGCTGTAACTTCTTACGTGGGTGAATGAGCTGACCACAGTGGCGTTTTGTACAAATCAAGATAGCTCAAATAGATGCGGCAGTCGAGTTCATATTGATGATAGTGTGGTTCGAGATGTGTGCACAGTTGGTAGAAGGCTTTGTCGTGTTCTTTTTCTTTGAGGTGTGCAAGCTCATGCACCACGATCATTTTAAGAAAGGCTTCAGGAGTGAGTTTGAAAAGACTCGCGATCCGAATTTCGTTTTTTGTTTTGAGTTTGCTGCCTTGTACGCGTGAAACATAGCTGTGAGTGCCAAGTGCATTACGTATCACATGTAGCTTATTGTCATACACGATTTTACTGAGCTGTTCGCTGTTGCGCATACGTTCTAATTTGAGTTCTAGTACGTATTGGTATAGTGCTTTATCCGTACGAACTTCGTGGCAATCGGGATACTTCGATAAAAGATAGTCAGCGAGGCGTTGTTCTGCAATCAGTTGTCGGACTTGATTTTGTATGGAAATCGGATAAGCGCGCAAATAAGTCAGCTCTGATGCGGGAGGGTCTGCTGATTTGGCGCTCACGATGATCTTGTTTATTGCGGAGATGTGATGTGGAGAACGAGGATAAGCGGAACGAATCTATGCTCATCCTCGTTGAGGTTGAAGGCTTACTTCACTTTGATTAACTGCACATCGAAGACTAAGTCAGAATTTGGTGGAATCAAGCCATTACCAACACCACGGCTACCATAAGCCATAACGGCAGGAATGATCAAAGTACGTTTACCACCTTCTTTCATACCAGCGACACCTTGATCCCAACCAGGAATCACTTCACGTGCACCGAGAGTAAAACTAAATGGTTCGCGTTTGAGTGAGCTATCAAATTCCTTGCCATGCTGATCTTTGGCCTTTGGATCGCGTAACCAACCGGTGTAATGAACGATGACTTTCTTACCGGCGACCGCTTCTTTACCTTTACCGACTTTTCTGTCAATTTTTTCGACCGGAACATTCGGTACTTGTTCAACTGGCGGTGGTGGCGGTGCTTTGACTTCGAGCAGTTCGACGTCGAAGATCAAATCAGAGTTTGGTGGAATGAGACCGTTACCAACATTACGTTCACCGTAGGCCATGTGAGATGGAATGATTAAGGTACGTTTGCCACCGACTTTCATCCCTTGCACACCTTGATCCCAACCTTGAATCACACGACGTGCGCCGAGTGGGAAAGTGAAGGGACCACGATTGATGGAGCTATCAAAGGCTTTGCCGTGCAGGTCCGCGGCTGTTGGGTCATACAACCATCCGCTGTAGTGAACCACGGCGAATTTACCCGCTTGTGCCTCGTCGCCGGTACCAACGAGGGTATCGATGATTTTTAATTCTTTGAGTGCTTCAACGGTCTGTGTTGGTGCTGCTTGCGATGCGGCGGCCTGCGCAACTTCAGTTTGTGGTTTGCTATCTTGTGCCTGAGCCGGTAATGCCATGCTGATCGCAGCGGCAATCATACTCAACGAAAAAATGGAGGAGAGAAGTTTCATAGAAAAGAGATTTAGGTGGTCTTGGATTTACTACGCTGAATTTTTTCTTCAAAGGCGATATCGAGCTTACTCGCCTTACGTGGTGGGGCTTTGTGCAGATTATTGACAAATTGAACAAAGTCGTCAATCTCCATGGGTGCGCAGAGTTGTTGAGTGTGATCCACATTTTCTTGCAGAACCAAATAGAAATGGCCACTGCCGGTCGACACCATGGAATACGGTGCTTGTTGAGTGCGTTCTTTGAGTCGCAGAACGGCGGTGCTAGCTTTGGTTGAGCGTGCCATAGATAATCGGTATAGTCGTAGCCTTCGTGGAGTTCGGGCGATAGTCTAACACCGTATGCATAGTCTGGTGGTACAGCCTGTGTCTTTAAGACGAGCGCCAATCTCCAATCTTTCATCGCTCCGGAAGCAAGAAAAAATCAATAGAAAGTGTGAAGTTAAAATGCAAGTGATAGGACACTATATCAACGGTCAAGTGATCAATGCCGAGGCAGATCATGGTCGTCGTCAAGCCGTTTTCAACCCCGCGCTAGGTCAAGTTTGTGCTGAGGTCGTGTTAGCCGATGACCCACAGGTTGATCAGGCAGTGGCAGCGGCTCATGCTGCATTTCCGGCGTGGTCTGAGACACCAGCTTTAAAGCGAGCACGTATCCTTTTTAAGTTTAAGGAATTGTTGGAACGCCACCAATCAGATTTGGCAGCCATCATCACGCGGGAACACGGCAAGATTTTGTCGGATGCTTTAGGTGAGGTTACGCGCGGACTGGAGATCGTCGAGTTTGCTTGTGGTTTGCCGCAATTGCTGAAGACACAGTTCTCCGACAATATTGGTGGAGGAATCGACAATTGGAATTTGCGTCAGGCACTCGGTGTTTGCGTTGGCATTACGCCTTTTAATTTTCCGTTTATGGTGCCCATGTGGATGGCACCAATGGCGATAGCGACCGGGAACACCTTTGTTTTGAAACCTTCCGAGCGTGACCCTTCCGCTTCATTGATGATCGCCGATCTGTTTAAACAAGCTGGTTTGCCGGATGGGGTTTTCAATGTAGTGCAGGGTGACAAAGTTGCGGTCGATAGGCTCTTAGCGCATCCGCAGGTCGCAGCGATTTCCTTTGTTGGCTCAACTCCGATCGCGGAGTACATCTATCAAGAAGGAACGCGACGCGGTAAGCGCGTGCAAGCTTTGGGTGGTGCCAAGAATCATCTCGTCGTTATGCCGGATGCCGATTTAGATCAAGCGGTTGATGCCTTGATGGGTGCCGCATACGGATCTGCTGGAGAACGCTGTATGGCGATTTCTGTGGCGGTGGCAGTGGGTGAGGTGGGGGACGCCTTGATTGAGCGCTTGGTGCCGCGTATACGGGCTCTGAAGGTCGGTGTTGGTACCGATGCAGCGGTAGAAATGGGCCCAGTTATTAGTGCGGCACATAAATCCAAAATTGAAGCACTGATTGCCGCGGGTGTGAATGAAGGTGCGCAACTCGTGGTGGATGGACGTGGCTTAAATGTCGCTGGCTATGAATCAGGTTACTTCTTAGGCGGCTCCCTATTCGACCACGTGCGCGAAGGTATGCAAATTCATCGAGAGGAAATTTTCGGGCCCGTGCTATGTGTGATTCGCGCCGACAATTTTACTCAGGCTTTAGAGCTGATTAATCGCCATGAGTATGGCAATGGCGTATCGATTTTTACTTCTGACGGTAATACCGCACGTGAGTTTTCACGTCGGGTACAAGTCGGTATGGTCGGTGTGAATGTGCCGATTCCAGTGCCAATGGCGTGGCACTCATTTGGCGGTTGGAAGCGTTCATTATTCGGAGATGTGCACGCTTATGGTGAAGAGGGAATCCGTTTCTACACGCGTTATAAATCGGTGATGCAGCGCTGGCCGGATAGTATCGCTAAGGGAGCTGAGTTCACGATGCCCGTTGCGAAGTGAGGTCGTTTATAGAATGAGGAAAAATGGCGAGCTCGAGCTCGCCATTGCTTTTCTAGCGGGATAAAAAATTAGAATTTAAGGTTAGCACCGACAGAGTAGTAACGACCAACAACGTCGTAAAACTGAGGGAAGGTATTACCTGCATTGACACCGGTGGTTGAAACAGTGTTGCCAACGATAGGAGGAGTTTTACCAGTTGCATTGGTAATACTGAAATTGAAACGGATATTCTTATTGAAATTCCATGTGGCGTTTAAATCCAAGTAGTTATAAGCGTCCACTTTGGAGTAAATCGGTAAGAAGGTTGGTGCTCCGTTTGTTTTTGTTGGATTCGCAAGCGGTTCGATGACTAAACCGCTAATGTGGCGCCAGTTATAACCCAAGGTGAATTCACCAATCGTCCAAGTAGAACGTTGATTAAATTTGTTTTTGTAGATGAGATTTGGACAGGCCACCGAGTAGTAACCTAAGCATTCGCGGTAAACAGAAGTTGGTGTTGCTTGGAAAATATTTGTGTTGACGCGGTTATAGCTTAAGTTAAGGTCTAGTTTACCTGAAGTTGGTGAGAGTCCTATCTGGGTCAGAGGGAGTTGGTAATTTGCGTTTAGATCGTAACCAGTGGTTTTCAGTAAGCCTAGATTTGAGCGTGGGGTAGCGACACCTTTTGACTCTGAAGCGGGGCCATTCAGGGTACCGTTATTGATATTGCGCCCGACCGCTGCACAGTAGGAATTAAGTGCATAGGTCGGGTTAAATTTCGGGTCATAACAGCCGTCTAAAATGTCCGTGACCGAAGGTTGGGTAATTGCCTGAGTAATGTAAATTTGATAGTAATCGAGGCTTATCGCCATTTTGGCGATGGGTTCGATTACAAACCCAAGAGTTTTGCTTTTTGCCTGTTCGGGGGCGAGATTCGGGTTGCCACTGGTAAGACGGTTTATTTGACCGGCTGAAGGTTGAGCGACGGTTCCAATGGAACCAACAGGTACTCCAGTCAAACGACATAGGTTCGAAAGGGTCCCACTAGTGTTTGCTTCAGCTGCATTGATTGAGTTACCTTGACATGGATCTTTTGCAAGATTGCTTAAACCAGTTGTGGCTGGACTAAATAGTTCAAAAATATTTGGGGCACGCGTTGCCAGCTGGGTCATGCCGCGCACTCGAAAGCTTTTTACTGGTTCCCATTCTCCACCATATTTATAGCTATTGTAATTGCGGGATTGTGCGGAGGTACTAAAGTCGGTAGTTCGGTAGCCCAATTCTAGTCCGAGGTTTCGCACCATGAAGGCATCTCTGACGAGCGGAACATTCATTTCCATCGCCATTTCCTTCATCGTGAAGGCGCCTTTCCTATTTGGAGTCGCACCGCCTGCTCCAGCTAAATCTCCTGATTGAACCCCTTCGTCTGCTGCGATAGCAGACGAGGATTTTCTTTGTTCTGCTGCTAACGACATCGTGATCGCTTGCCGTGACCATGGACTTTGAAGTGAACTACCTAAATCACCAGACGCGGAGAAAGACGTAACATCTTGAGTCACATTTTGTAGGGTGATGCCGTCCATGTTAATGAACTTTGCCATATCGGCTGTTATTGAGCCTTCCGCACCAAAGACATTTAATGGGACACAACCATTGGAGTTGTTCACACATGTGCTTGTGTTGAGCGCGTTAAGTGCTTGTCGCATTTTTGCGAAAGAGCCCCAGTTTTTACGAACGCTGGTTTGATCAGAACTCCCTCGAGAGAAATATGCATCGTATGTCCAACCGGCAATCAATTCGCCTCTACTACCAGCTGTGTATTGAAACAGTGTGGTTGAGTTCTGGTTGAAGCGAGGACCGAGTTCAGTGAAGCGGCGGTCAACAAGCATAGGAACTATCGTTGAGTTACCAGAACCGCAGTTCGCAGTGGCGATGCCTCGACGAGCACAAATTTGATCGCGCATCGCTTGAGGAATAAAGGGATTTCCGATTGGTACGTCGAATGTGGTGGCGAATGAACCTGTTGAAGCGAGTTGTAGGTCGACATCACTCTTGGTATAAAACACTTCTGCATAGGGTTCAAATTGATCGTTGATTTTGTAGTTTGCGAGCGTTGTCGCTTGGCTTCGATCGAGTCCTGTGTTGTAGTAATTGTCGGGATTGAAGTTAAAGG
>CAYWNE010000003.1:0-87867 GCA_964459555.1 uncultured Burkholderiaceae bacterium
TTCTTTTGCTTACTTTTCTTGGCGAAGCAAGAAAAGTGAGTGGCCGCCGGGCCACACCCGGCCAGCGAACGACGAGAAAGCAAGACAGTTAAACCGTCGCATTAGATTCACCGCTTTTGACGAGCGTCCCCGCTCTAACTACTCACGCAATCCAGACCCCATAAACAGTCCACCACCCGCCCACCTCAAAAAACTCACAAATTCCCCAATTTTTTATTGACAAAGAATTTCACAAGCAGCATTATGCCCATAAATTGGTAACGTTTCCAATTTGGTGAAAACCGTCTCACCATCTCTCTGAAACTTTGCCTAGAGCGCTCAAGAGGCGCCGCCGCTTTTGAGGGTTTTTTGATCTGCTCAAAGCGTGCATCAAATGCAACATGCTTCACACCAGCAGTATCGTGAACCTCGTTCACACAAAACGAATACACATAGTCCCTTGCATACCAAATGCAAAATCTGAGAGATGAAGAAGGAAGAGACACAAAGATGAGAAACAAAACCCTACAACTTGCTGTTGCCAGTGTGATTGCTGGATTGAGCTTACAAGCTGCTAGCGCTGCAAGCGCGCCGGAGTTGAAAGACTGGCCAAAGCTCAAGAGCGCCATTGCCAAAGACCCTGCGATGGAAAAGAAGATCAAAGACATCGTCTCTTCGATGAGCTTGGCGCAAAAAGTAGGGCAGATGACGCAGGCTGAAATCAAATTCGTCACGCCAGAAGAAGTTAAGCAGTACTACTTGGGCTCGGTGCTCAATGGCGGTGGTAGCTGGCCGAAGATGAATAAATACGCGACTGCCGCCGATTGGTTGGCATTGTCGAGTGCCTATTACGATGCGTCGATGTCGACCGATATGAAAACCAAAGTGCCTGTGGTGTGGGGCATTGATGCGATTCATGGCAATAGCAATGTCGTTGGTGCGACTTTGTTCCCACACAATATTGGACTCGGTGCCGCCCACAATCCTAAGTTGATCAGCAAGATCGCAGTCGAAGTTGGCCGTGCTGTGCGCGCCACCGGCATTAACTGGGTGTTTGCTCCGACCGTCGCTGTCGGCAAAGACGCGCGTTGGGGCCGTGCCTATGAAAGCTTTTCCGAAGATGGCCAACAAGTGCGTGACTACGCTGGGGTGTATGTCAAAGGTTTGCAAGGCCAGTTCAAAGATGACGCCAATGTGATCGCCACCGCCAAACACTTTATCGGTGACGGTGGTACCGATGTCGGCGTTGATCGCGGCGTCAATAAATCGAGCCTCAGTGAAATGATCAACAGCCAAGGACAAGGCTATTACAGCGCTTTCCAAGCAGGTGCGCAAACGGTGATGGCTTCGTATAACAGTTGGCATGATCCGGTTTCTGGCATCAACTACGGCAAGATGCATGGCAGCAAAGCGCTGTTGACTGATGCCCTCAAAGACAAAATGGGTTTCGATGGTTTTGTGATCTCCGACTGGGATGGTATCGCCGAAGTCGCCGGTTGTGCTAACGACAGCTGTCCACAAGCGATCAATGCGGGCGTCGATATGATCATGGTGCCGGACAACTGGAAGAAGTTCATTAAGAACACCATCGCGCAAGTTGAAAGCGGCCAAATTCCTATGGCCCGTATTGATGATGCGGTGACCCGCATTCTGCGTGTGAAAATGCGCGCGGGCATGTTCACCACAAAGCCGGGCGACAGCAAATACGCTGGCAAACAAGAGGCGATGCAGGCCAAAGCGCTGGCGCGTGAAGCGGTGCGCGAATCCCTAGTACTGTTGAAGAACAACCAGCAAGTCTTGCCCTTGGCACGTGGTCAAAAAGTGCTGGTCGTCGGTAAGAGCGCCGATAGCATGATTAACCAAAATGGTGGTTGGTCGATCACTTGGCAAGGCACGGAAAACAAAGAGAGCGATTACCACGGCGACACTTTGCTCGCTGGTTTCCGCGAAGTGTTGGGTGCGAACAATGTGCAGTTTAGTCCGACCGCCGAAGGTGTTGATGTCAGCAAGTTTGATGCCGTGATCGCGGTGATTGGCGAAACACCATATGCCGAAGGTTTCGGCGATATCCCTGCTGCACAAACGCTGCGCCACAGCCAACGTCATCCAGAAGATTTGGCCGTGTTAAAAGCGGTCGCAGGCAAAGGCAAACCAGTGGTCACTGTGTTTGTCGCTGGTCGTGCCTTGTACGCCAATGATTTAATGAATCTCTCCGACGCTTTTGTCGCCGCTTGGTTGCCGGGTACAGAGGGTAAAGGTGTGGCCGATGTTTTGTTCAAAGACGCCAAAGGTAAAGTCGGGCATGACTTCAAAGGTCGCCTCTCATTTAGTTGGCCAAATGCCGCGTGTTTGAGTGGCCCCATCGCCAAGATGGAAGCGAATCATCCTGAAAAATTATTCGGTTTGGGATATGGCTTGAGCTACGCCAGCAGATCTGCTGCGACAAGTTCGACCAATGCCATGACTGCTCTGCCTATCGATAATCGCAATAGCTGCGCCGATGAAAATCGCATGGCGATCAACACCGCAAAGGACAGCACGCATTTCCCACTGCGCGCCACCATCGCGACGCGCCAATTCACACTCGGCAAAGAATTGTCGGACAAAGAAATGGAAGGTGCGATCGGTGTCAGCAGTAAGACTTTGGCCAACGGCTTGCCAGCGCGCGTCGTAACGTGGAATGGCCCAGCAAAAATCGAAGCCACAGCACCGTTCGCGACCATGGTGCCGCAAGGCGTGGTCAACAATGGCGTCCTGCAATTTGTCGCAGAGGTTAATCAAGCACCACATGGCAAAGTCACAGTCACGATGGATTGCGGCGAGAACTGCAATGCCTCGGTCGACGTCACTAAGCTCATGCAAGGCATGTTGAATGGCCCAGCACGCACCATCAAATTACCGATCGCTTGCTTCACCGCCAAAGGCTTTGATCCTAAGAAAATCAAATCCGGTTTCGCCATGAGCAGCACTGCCGCCTTCAGCGCGACCTTGGCGGAGATTGAATTAGTTGGTGGTAAAGCGAAAGACCCAGATGCAGTGGCGTGCAGTGATTTGAATTGATCTGAACCGATAGGTTCGATTCGCACAGTGTTGAGCTAATGACCTTGACATCCCCTCTCCCGCAAGAAGGAGAGGGCAAGGGCGAGGGTGGTTCAGAGGCGAATCACGCTTTTTCCGCCTACGCGCGAATGAGAAGCAAAACACCCACACCCCACACAAGAATAAACAGGAGGAGACCCATGGCAAATTTCAATAGCAGTATCGCCGCGAATTCAAGCAGCGTGGCATCGAGTAATTCCAACACTGGCCCCTTGGTCATCATCACGATCTTGTTTTTCATGTGGGGTTTGCTGACCTCGCTTAATGACGTTTTGATTCCGCATCTCAAAGCCATTTACACCCTGAGCTATGTGCAAGCGATGCTGGTGCAGTTCTGCTTCTTCGGTGCTTACTTCATCGTCTCTTGGCCCGCCGGGATGCTAATCAAACGCATCGGCTATCAACGCGGTGCTGTCACTGGCTAGTTGATTGCAGCGAGTGGTTGCGCCATGTTTTATCCTGCGGCGAATAGTGGTTATGCCTTATTCCTGTTGGCCTTCTTTGTCTTAGCATCGGGCATCACGATCTTGCAGGTGGCGGCCAATCCTTATGTGACAGTCTTGGGCGATGCGAAAACAGCGTCCAGTCGTTTGACCTTGACGCAAGCCTTCAATTCTTTAGGCACCACGATTGCCCCTTCCTTAGGTGGCATGTTGATCTTGTCGGGTGCATTGGTTGGCGCTGATCAGATCGCCGCTATGAGCGCAGCGGAACAAGCTGCGCATCGGGCTAAAGAAGCGGCGACTGTGCAAGGCCCGTACCTCGCTTTGGCAGCAGCCTTGGCGGTGTTAGCGATCTTCTTCGCCTTTGCACGTTTGCCTAAGATTGAACATGCTGATGCAGCAGATCAAAGCGCGACAAAATCTGCAGGTACAGAAACTACTTCCGTATTTGCCCATCGCCATTTGGTCTTAGGTGCCATCGGTATTTTTTTGTACGTGGGTGGTGAAGTCAGCATCGGTAGCTTCCTGATCAACTTCCTCGGTGAAAGCAATATCGCCGCGCTCAGCGCCGCCGATGCCGCACACTACGTGAGTTACTACTGGGGCGGAGCGATGGTCGGTCGTTTCATCGGCTTCGCGGTGATGCGTTCCGTCAGTCCTGGTAAGGCTTTGGCTTTCAATGCGGCTTGCTCCATGCTCTTGATTGCGACGGCTATCCTCGGCAGCGGCGCCGTCGCAATGTGGGCGATTATCGCCGTGGGTTTGTGCAACTCCATTATGTTCCCGACGATTTTCAGTATGGCTTTGCATAAACTCGGTGCGCAAACGGGGCAAGGTTCGGGCGTGTTGTGTATGGCGATTGTCGGCGGTGCTTTAGTGCCGTTCGCCCAAGGCTTTTTGGCTGATCACATCGGTTTGCAAATGTCCTTCTGCATTCCTGTCGTGTGCTATGCCTACATCCTCTACTTCGGCTGGAAATATGCCGACATGTATCAACACAGCCATGATGCCAACTAACAGCGAAACCACCATGAACGCCAGCGATCTCGCCTTAGCCCAACAATTCGCCCAGCCTTTCTTTTGGGGCGTGGCTACCAGTGCCTATCAAATCGAAGGTGGTGCTGCCGATGGTGGCCGTGCGCCGTCGATCTGGGATACCTTCAGCCACACGCCTGGCAAGATCATGGATGCTAGCAGCGGCGATGTCGCTTGTGATCACTACCACCGCTTTCGCGAGGATGTACAACACATCGCTGACCTCAGCGTGCAATCATATCGCTTCTCGATTTCGTGGTCGCGTGTGCAGCCGCTAGGGCAGGGCGCTTGGAATGAAGAAGGCTTTGCATTTTATGCGAACTTGATTGAGGCTCTCGCGCAGAAGAAAATCGCCGCGCATATCACGCTGTATCACTGGGATTTACCGCAAGCCTTGCAAGACCGCGGTGGCTGGCTCAACCGCGACACCGCGCATCATTTCGCCGCGTATGCGAAAGAAGTGGCTCGCCGTTTTGGTGATCGCGTCGCATCGATCGCCACGCATAATGAACCGTGGTGCACCGCCAATCTCGGTTATGGCAATGGCCAGTTTGCACCAGGCGTGGTTGACCCTGTCGCAGCGCTGCAAGTCTCGCATCATCTCTTGCTGTCGCATGGGCTGGCGATGTCTGCCATGCGCGATCAACATGTCAGCGCCAAGCTCGGTATCGTGCTCAATCAATGGACCGCAGAGCCTGCGACCAATAACCCAGCCGATATCGCCGAAGCCGCATGGGAATACGCACGCTCAGTGCAATGGTTCATGGACCCCATCTTCAAAGGCCGCTATCCGCAAATCGCATTGGATCGTATGGACCTTAGTCGCTTTCATGTCGGCGCCGATGACATGGCCATCATCCATCAACCACTCGATTTCCTCGGTGTGAATTACTATTTCCGAGCCTATGTCAGTACCGAGAGTCCTCCCCGCAAACCAGAAGCCAAATTCGGCCTCACCGACATGGGCTGGGAAATCTATCCGCAGGGTTTGCGCGATCTTCTGATCGGCATTCACAAAGAATACGCCGATCACGGCCTACCAGAAATCTACATCACCGAAAACGGCGTCGCCTTCCCCGACAAGGTTGAAGCAGGCCGCGTGCACGATCAAACCCGCATCAACTTCGTCCGCCTCCACCTCAACGCCGTCGCCGAAGCCAAAGCCGCCGGCGTCAACATCCAAGGCTATTTCTATTGGAGCTTGATGGACAATTTCGAATGGAACTCAGGCTACCTCCGCCGCTTCGGTTTGTACTACGTTGACTACGCTACGCAGCAACGGATCCCGAAAGATAGCGCGCTGTGGTATCGCGATTTTGTGCGGCTGTGTGGGTAGGTTCTTTTCCTAGTGAGGTGAACAAAAGCGAGCTTGGGCTCGCTTTTGTTTTTTGTATGGATCGTTTTTATGGGATATGGTTTGGATGTTTCGGGCGAAATTTGTAGACATTCTGAATGGATAATCGTAATTTCTTGTTTTTTTGGGTTGGGTGTCCAGTCAAATGTTGGCCACAAAGGTAGATCGCAATGTTTAAAAAATATACTGAACAAGAGATACAGAGTTATTTATTGAGTCATGCAGAAATCAACTCGTTTTACGTTACATATTTTAAGAGCTCAAATTCAGGCCTAATACACTATTTTGATTCCGAAGGGAAAAGTTGGTGTCTTATGGAAGATGATGATGAATTAGTGTCAGATGCGATGGAGTTCTTAAAAAACAAAGGAATTCCCTTTCTTAATGATATGAATATGATTCAAGAATTCGAAAGAAATTGGGGCAAATAGCCCGCGTAGCTCCGATAAAGCCGAGAACCAGTAGGGGCAAATAGTGCAGGCACTATTACAAGAACACTCGGATCTGGTGCGCCAAGTATTCCAACATACACTGAGTTACAAGATAAACAGTTCAAAGGACATCCAATTCAAAAAGCAACCAAGTCACCATGGAAAATGTCAAAAGCGATTCGCTTTTTGTTTCTTTTTGAATTGGATGTCCACTGAAATTCCGCAAGCAAGTGCTCGTGCATCTAGATTCACGCCAGAACTATCGAACGTAGAGCGCTTTCAATTAAGGCGAGATGCCATCGAACGGATTCGAACGCATAATCAGGAGAATGGCACAAATTTGCGTTGGAGAGACATTCGAGATCAACTGTGGCTTGACCCAAAAAGCTAGGAAAAAATAATGACTATGAAACTTACGGCAGAAGACAGAACGCTCTTGTTAGATGCGATTGAACTTAATAAGGACGGACAATTGAACATTGTTTGCAATACTTGCAAACGGCCAATTACGATTGAGCGAGACAATATGGGACGAGCACTGAAGTCGTCATGTGAGTGTAGGAAATTTAACTCCACCTTCAGACCAATTTAAGTCTTTTTCGATTCGTCTATTGGGGCAAATGAAGTCAGTGGACACCCATTTCAGAAAGCAATAAAACGTAAGCTTTAAAAGGAAGTGTTAATAGCGTGAGCAATTCAGCCGATACCCACAGCTTTAGAAGTAGATGTCCACCAAGTTTCCCGAAATGATTGAAAAGGCGAGCTGTATGAAGTTCCTCTCATATTTAATCTGCCTCGTCATTGGGCTACTGATTTCCTCCGTCGGAATGTACCTTGCTTATGCCAGTGCGCCAGAGCATTTCGTAGTGTTCCGTGGCATACACACAGAATTTCTTTCGAGCTCTCGTTTTGCCTTCTACTTAGGCTTCACGGACTGAGCTAATTTTAGATAAGATTCTTTATCGAAACCAACAATCAATGTTTTTTCATTCAAAAAAACAGGGACGGCTTTTTCACCCAATGTCTTAAAGGCATCTTGTGCGATTTTAGATTTATCCACCACCAAATCATTAAACGGAATACCTGCTTCTTTTAGAAAACGACGTGCCGTATCGCAATGAGGACATGTCGATGTGCCATACAAAGTCAGCGCATAAGGTTGCGACTTAACATGCTGGGAATAGTCTCCATTTTTGAATGGCCCTTTTATTTGCGAATACCACCTGGGAATTTGCCCCCCCAGCCAAACTGCCAAGGCAATAATCGCAAGTAGCATTAATCCTTCTCTTAACCAAATTTTTAATTTACTCTTCATCATTACTCCTTAAAGTTTTATCTCTAGACGCAAACCTAGTTGCGTATAGTTCGATTTTTCCGATTTTCTTTGTACAAAATTTTGTCCTGATTGATACTCATTCATACTTTGCTTGTTAGGCGCAAACAAATTATTTAGACTCATCGACCACTTCATCGTTTTACTTGCAACCCATATTGCGTTCGCAGCATAGGAAGCATGCCGCGATTCATAAGTCTTCTGAACTAAATTATTGCGTATCCAATCGCCAGGCAACCAGTTAGCATCCATGTTGACCTTCAAGGGTATCCCCTCTAAATCGAAAGTCATACCAAGTTTGGCGCGCCACGGCGTTTGGCCTTCTAGGTGATTGTAGGGAGCAGGCAAATTGCTTACTGTAGAATGCGCACGTCCAACACTCCCTCTTATTTCAATCCTCGGCCCCGTTTTCCATATATCCCGCAGCGCCACTTGCCAATCGACACTGGTCCCAATTATCCGAGCGTCACCCAAATTTACCGGACGATTTACATAACGTGGGAGATGCGACCATGCAACAGTCTCTAGCGAGATTTCTCGCCCGAATTTCTGTTCAATTTGTCGCGCATAAGTTTCAAAGCTAATTTGACTATTTTCACTTAAACCGTGCTCATAGCTTGCGTTCAGAGAAATGGCTCCCTCAGCTTGCAAACCAGGATTTCCCGCACTGTCAGCTGTATCGAGAGAATTTTGCCCGCATGTTAAAACAGAGGAGCAAGGAGCAAGCACATTAATGACGGGTCTAAGCATCAAATTATTCGGATCTGGTGCTTTGAAACTTCGGGCGAGAGACAATCGGAACTGACGTTTGGTATCATCAGGTATTTTTTTCGAGAAATGAAAAGAGGGCGACCATACCCGAAAACGTGATTGGCTTGCTAAAGCTCCCTCTTGAATATCAGAGGCGTTATCTTCACTTGATAAACCAGTATTGATGGCTGTAGTTTTATTCACTCGCCATTCGTCTTCTATAAATAGTCGAAGCGTAGTATTGTCTATACGCGTAGTTTCACCAAATTGGGCAAGACTCAAGTTTGGTCTTCCATTTAACGAATAGAGATTACTGGAATTTTGTTCTTTCTTTGACCAACTTAAACCCGTCTTGAATTCATGCCCACCTTCCATATTTTGTGTGTAGTTGACTTTGAGGCGATAGGTATCCATATCAGTATTGTCGTCACTCAGAGAACGGCTAGTCTCTGAGTGCAAAGCACTCAATGAATTGGTGTTGCTGGTGCTTGTTAACACCTGATTTCGACTGACATTCATATCGACGTTAAGCTGTCCATTTCCACCCACCTCGCGACTCCAGGAAAGCGGTAAGTTAAGCATCATGATTTTTGTGCTTGAACTTCCTTGGATTTGCCACTGTTGTCCATTCACATAGAATCGCTCCTCTTGGTTCCGAGCGTCCATCTTTAGATAGTTCAAGACAGGATCAAATGACAGCGTATTCTCCGCATCGAATCGATACAAATTGCCTATAACAATAGATCCCCCTTCCACAATATTTTCAACTTTCCCCTTGCCCTGAAATCGCTTCATTGCTGTTTGTTCGGACTCTCCATCGTTTTGTACAAAAACGATGGGATTCCGATCATTTTTCCGATTGGCCGTGACCGAGAGCCGCCACTGCCATGGGCTATCCATACTCACTTCGTTGATTGACCACGCTGCATTTGCTCCGTAAACACCCGCTGTATCTTGTACACCAGCACTAGCTTGTTGAAACCTCTTGCGTTCTACTTTCTTAGTAATCACGTTAATTGATCCCGCAATCCCGAAAGGTCCTGTCCGAGCGGTTGAAGTCTTTATAATTTCTATGCGCTCAATATCAGATAGATCCATTTCCAATGGGCTTCTACCGACTGGACTCTGACCATTTAATAAGATTTGGGTATAGCCAGGCAAACCTAGCAAACCAATTTGTCCATCTTTACCTACAGTTATCGCAGGCTCACGCTTAAGTATTTCCCCAGCGTTCTGTAAACCGCTATCAGCAATTTTCTTCCGTCCAATAATGAGCTTACCTGCAGCAAAATCGCGACTGGCTTCAAGTTCGGTATGAGCGCCTTTAATGGTGACTTTTTGAGGTTCGCTATTGTCAACTTTTCTTAAGTCAGAAACTGGGAGAGTCTGGCTCCATGTGGTTACACTTAACGATAGCAAAGTGCAGAATAAATTTAGTTTAAACACAAATACTGCTCACCCGTTCTGTTAACGTTGTTGACATATTTAGTGCCTCAATAATTACATTTGCTTACTTAAACATAGATTCGGAAAGTTTGTTACAGAGCTTATCTATTTTTTCCAGATGTTTCTCCATCTCAACTTTCTTATTATCCTCAAGTATTTTTCGCTTATCAGGATCGGTTTCAGTGTCTAAGTCTTTAATCAGTCGGAGTAGTTCCTTACTAGCATGCTTTGGTACTTTAATCGGATCGCTAAAATTCTCATTACACTTCTTAATGAAATCTTTTCGCGACACAACTGAAGCACCTTCATCTTGCAAATATTCCTCAGCAGTAGCTGTTCCTACCAGAATAAAAACGAAAATGGTGGTCACTAACTTGAATGGAAAAATAGAGGAAAAAATTCTCATAAGATTTGCCCTGAAAAAATACTACTAATTAGTAAAAACATTTAGTCAAATATTTTTGATTTCACTATCATTGACTTCGATAGTGAAATTACGCACATCATCAATTAGTAGTGCATTGAATATAAATTATGGAGCAGGGAAAAGGCCGATACAAAAATCTGCACATGCCCATAAGTATTCACTTCCAAAAATTTCAACACAGTCAATAGTGCATTGCACCCATTGTGGCTGAGCGAAAGCATGCGCAGAACTCATTGATGTAAAAAAATAAATGTAGCGAGAAAAAGTTTCTTTTTCAACATAGTTATCTCCCTTAGGGTTCGGTTCGGCGACATGCCGAGATGCAAGAATAACATGAGTAAAAAATAAAAAGACAGAAACAAATGACAAAAAACCTATAAAAAAACATTAAATCAGTAAGAACACCCATTTCAAAAAATCCACAAGTTATCAAATGATTTTGCAAGTTAACAATCATTAACCTAAGCTAAAGCCACTGAATTTTTCTTCATGAACGAAGGAGGTGGCTGATGCCTATGGCACGTAGTCGATATGTCTCACTCGAAGCAACGCCTTACTATCACTGCATAGGGCGCTGTGTTCGCAGTGCTTTCTTGTGGGGAAAAGATCATTTTTCAGGTCGAGATTTCTCTCATCGCAAGGCCTGGGTGGTAGAGCGCTTGGCGGAGTTGTCTGAAGTTTTCTCGATGTCGGTGTGTGCCTATGCGGTGATGTCTAACCATTACCACGTTGTGCTGCATGTTGATCGTGAACGTGCAGAACAAATGAGTCAAACAGAAGTGCTCTCACGATGGTCTCGTTTGTTTTCATTGCACTACATTCTTGATCAGCTCATGCAGGGCAAAGAGCAAGATGCGGCAACGAGACATGTTGCGGATGAGTTGGTCGAACAACTTCGTGCTCGGCTTTACGATATCTCGTGGTTCATGCGCTGTTTGAATGAATCGATTGCCCGACGTGCCAATGCAGAAGACCAATGCACAGGGCGCTTTTGGGAAGGCCGCTTTAAGAGCCAAGCGATCTTAGATGAAGCGGGCTTACTCGCATGCTGTGCGTATGTTGATCTCAATCCTATACGCGCAGGTATCGCCGATTTGCCGGAAAACTCTGATTACACCTCGATTCAGCAACGACTTTCTGCGCTGAAAAAGTCAGTGAACAAACCTGCGATATCAGCTTCACGCCATGCAAAATTAAAAGTGAGCACCGAAACGAAAGCTCCATTCAAAATCGCACTTCACCCTTTTGGTAATTCTCTCAGCGTCGCTCCAGCGCAAGGCTTACCCTGCACCGCGAGCGATTACTTCGAACTGGTTGACTGGGCGGCGCGTATTGTTCGCAGCGATAAAAAACATGCGATGTCATCACAAGTACCACCTATTCTTAATCGGCTAGGTTTTACGCCAGAAGAATTCGCGAAAAACATGCGGGCCAAAGCAATGACACGTGGCACGGTTATCGCGCAGGCAGATCGCTTGCGAGCCTATGCTGAGCATCTTAAGAAACGATGTGTGGTCGGTATCGTAATTTCCGCACGGTGCGTAGGCCCTGCTTTAAAGGCACAAGAACTCTTCCTAGTTCCCTACGTTGACAGGTCCAATTCAAAAATTCAAAGGACATCCACTTTAAAAAGCAATAAATGAATAAATCGGGGACACCCATTCCCTTTAGTGAGTGGATGTCCACTAAGTTTTTCTTTCTCGTGCGGATAGGGTTTATTCGGCCAAGAACCAATGCGGAACCAATCGACACCCGTTTTCCAAGTGAGCAGTTCAACAGACGACCATACCCTTAAGTCTTGGATGTCCACCGAGTTTTTTGGAATGGGTGTCCAGTCAAAGCACTAAACCGCATCAACTTCGTCCGCCTCCACCTCAACGCCATCGCCGAAGCCAAAGCCGCCGGCGTCGACATTCAAGGCTATTTCTATTGGAGCTTGATGGACAATTTCGAATGGAACTCAGGTTACCTTCGCCGCTTCGGTTTGTACTACGTTGACTACGCTATGCAGCAACGGACACCGAAAGATAACGCGCTGTGGTATCGGGATTTTGTGCGGTCGTGTGGGTAGGTTTTTCTTTTAGTAATGTGAACAAAAGCGAGCTTGGGCTCGCTTTTGTTTTTTGTAGGGATCGTTTTTGTGGGATCTGATTTGGAGGTTTCGGGCGAAATTTGTAGACATTTGGGATGGATAATCGTAATTTCTTGCTTTGTTTGATATGGGTGTCCTGTCAAATGTTAGAAGAGGCAGAGAAGAGTGAGGATAATTATCCTTATTTGAAATTGCCAGTATATAACCTCGAAGTTGAGGACTTCCATACCTACTATGTGGGCAAAATTGGAATTTGGGTGTATAACACAAAGTGCTGAGGTTTCTGAACTCAGCGACATCCACACCCGTTAGAAAGTGGATGTCCACTAAGTTTCTTTATGCTTCCATTTGCAACAGCATGGAATGGCCGCCCGTCAATTGAGGCTAGCATGCGAGAATTCGGCTTGAAGAACGAAAGTGGCAGGATATAAGTTTATGAATGCGTATTACTTACTGTCTGGTGAAGATAGCCATGAGTCTGTCTTTTTCGAGGCGACTAAAATCGGCTTCCCTGTATATGAACTGGCGGAAGCGATAGAAGGGCTTGAGGAGCTACCGTTTACATTTTCTTTGAGAAAAGTCAGGAAAGGACGGTCAGGTTTAGTTTTTTCGGATGATCTGTCAAGCCTACACGAACTGTGGCTCGATTTACCTCCAAACTCTTTTGCATTACCGTTGATGTCTGAGAGAGCGAAATCGTTAATTGACAGAGAACTGACGGGGAACGAAGGAGTTGAATGGGTGAAGTCAATCGTTACCTATCAAGATGTTTCGCATCGATACTACGTTCCAAGGTTTAGAGCAAAATTAGATGTGCTCGACATCGGTCAAACAATCTTCGTTCCCAATACAGATCATATAATCAAGCCGGTGTTTTCATTTGAAAAAATAAGAAATCTAAGTGTGTTCCATGTACCATCGCAAAGGTGGCCAATTCCTTCGGTCTTGTATATCAACGATGCGGTGCGAAGCATACTTCTTGAAAATAAAATCACAGGGGCATCATTCGAGTCGCTCTCGGAAAGTCGAATCACAAGATAATCATGTTTCGCGCACATTCATTTAAAGAAATCAAATAGACACCCGATTCAGAAGCACGTTAACAATGCTTAGGTTAGAAAATTCAAAAGACGAGAATTCAAAAAACACCCGATCCCTTTAAAAGGTGGATGTCCACGTGCTGCACTTGTTGGCTGATTTTTTGCCTGTTTGATGGTCGTTTTCGGTATGAAGGAAACCAAACTCATCTCAGAAAATGCAATCTTGCGATTGCTTGAAGCTCCTGTTCCGTAGCCGCTTTTTTTGTGGCGACCGCCCATAAATCAAAACACGTTGGGCGTCGAATGCCTGCACAAGATTGGAGACCACTTTCTCTGAGGGCAGCTAACAGCGAACTCAGAGTAAATCCTCCGCGGTGTGCCATGTACAGATTGCCTTTCTCCATAGAGCTGCGTAATCCGTACAAAATATCAATCGCGGAGATCGGGCCAAGAGGCGATTCGTAGGCAACATCAGTGAGTTTATCTTCCACAACTAACTGACAGACGGATTGCAAATCGGGACAGGTGATAATGAGATACCCATCGTCGTTCAACACACGTTTGAACTCTTTGAGCGCTACGACGACTTCATGAGGGTAGAGGTGCTCGATATTATGGCTAGAGTAGACAGCATCGACACTCCCACTAGCTACTTCGGACATGTTAAGCATAGTGCCGACAATATCTGGTTGAACCGATTGGTCAATATCAAACCGAAGTTCATTCCATTCGTCGGTATTGAAACCTGGGGTTGTATGTTGTTTGCGGCTTGGTCCACAACCAACGTGCAAGAATGTCTTCATTTTCTTTTCGGATCCAGTTTGGATTAGTTTAACAAATTTAAGTAAGTGCTTCATAGAAAACATTCCAATTTTCGCAGTGCTAGTTCGGTTCTATACTATTGTTCTCGAGCGTACTTTTTCAATGGATCAAATATTGCCCTTACCTCGCCCCGTTGCTAGGCTTTATCTGAGAACTCTTTAAGTATTCCCTTGAATTGCGTCGGCAAGTAAGCTAAGTATGCAAATCCAATTATTGTATCGCCACTATTTTGCAAGTAAGCGTTGCAGATCAAATTAAGATTCTTCAAATTAATGGTCACATAAAATTCGAGCAAGTCAATCCACGGTAATCGTTTAGCATTCCCATCAAATCAGCTGTTTCGGGCTTAGTTGGTCGATATGGAATGTCTCATTCGATCAATGTCCTTTGAAGTTAGGATCGAGAGTTCTATCAGATAAATGATAAATTGAAGGCGCCCATTCCTAAAAGCGATAAATCAACTTTCTGCAATATTTCCTAAGCGGAGTTAGTTGCTTTCTGAGCGGGACGTCTTTGTTTTTTCAGGGCGCCTATGCGCTAAGTGTATTTGTTTGCAAGTTCGATTGAACGCTTGATGGCGACACAACAATTAATCTTTTGTCGCAGGATTTTTTTTGTGCAAAAATGTGCACAGAGTCGAGTTCGTATCTCGCCTATTTTTCTGTTTCTTTTTGAGGCGCATGCTCATCGATTTACCATGCGCGTCTCCTTGAGTTTTTCTTGAATTATCGATTCCAACTGACTTACACAATTAAATGGAGAGCTTGTAAATGACTATCGGCAGAAAAATCATTATTGCATCTTTATTCAGCCAGGTGATGACGATAATCATTTATGTCATGATGTTTTTGGCGAGACGACCACAGTCTCTTGGTTCTACTTTACTGATCACATTTGCGGTTTTGATTGTATTCACAGCCTTGATATCGGTCGTAGGATCGCTTTTCGTACGAGGGTCTGGGGGATCGAGATTCTCATATGGCCTTTGCCTAACAGGCATAGGAATCGCAGCGCTCTCTGTCGTCGTGTTTATTGCTTTTATGGGCAAACTGGTACATTAGCCCCATCCAACGGACACCGCAAAGAGTAATGGAAGCCAAATGCTATGGATATGCACGGCTGATTTCCTAGTTTCATTGCATCTTATCGATGGGTTTCTGAAACGTTTTATGTCTCGCGTAAAAGTAGAGTGCCCAGGTTACCGGTATCAATGGAATCGACAGTAAGCTTGCGATGCTTCCACCTCCCACTTTGTTATCAACGTAAAGGAAATAAAGTGGTACGCAAGGCGAAATTAAAGTATTGATGAAGTGAATACAGAACCCTGTGTATACAGAATCGGAACTCCATTGAAGTTTTCGTCGGTAGACATCAAGTAAGATCGAAACAATACCCCATACTGATGGGGCGAATAGGAAAAGTAAGAGAACCACCGAGCTTAGCTCGTTGATGATATTTCGCATTTCGTAGATCGTCTTTTTATACGATTCTGCTTAGACATCGCTTGGGATTGATGTAGCTTCACCACGCTTGCGGATATTCTTCATGGTATCAAAACTCGAGAGACGCCGAAAGCATCTGCAAGCTCGACGCGAGACCATCAGATGATGTTTGTGAGACCTACTTGGAGGTCAATAGCGTACATCGGTTTCCGTCGACCTCACCTCAGAACTCCCGATTTTTCTGATTCGACGATTTAAATCGTATCGCTTCCTCCAAATGCAATGACGATCGGGGGTTTAAGAGCGGTAGTCATTGGTAAACACAGTTGGGCTTGCAGACCACGCTCAGTCACTGTGCGACTTGTAAAGCTCTGTTGTGCTCGGACTGGGCTTTGGTGAAGAAATAAAATTGATAGCGCGATACAGAGGAAATGGCGGGACATAAATTTCTCGTAAGTGAATTTGGTTTTTTAACTGATCAAAACACAAATCAAGACTTTTTGAAGAAGGCATCAGCTAAGGTTGAGTAATCACTTCAATCTCGAAAATTTTGGGCCAGAGTTTTCCTGTGACGAATAGTCGTTTCCCTGCTGCGTCGTAGGCGATGCCGTTGAGAACATCGGTGTGCCCATTGACGAAGTCTTGCTTCGGTAGTAGACCAGTGAGGTCGATCCAGCCTGTGACCTTACCTGAATGCGGATCAATCCGTGCAATGCGATCAGTCTGCCAGATGTTTGCAAAAACTTCGCCTTCAACGAATTCGAGTTCGTTTATTTGATCGATTTCTTGGCCTTGATCAGTGACACGAATGCGGCGTTGTTCTTGCATTGTTTCAGGGTTAAGGAAGCGCAGTTCGGAACTGCCGTCGCTCATCACAATTTCGTTTGCAGTGCGAGTCAATCCCCACCCCTCGCCGCTGTAGCGGAATTGCTTCTTTACGGAGAAACTTTCGATATCGAAGCTCGCACCAAAGCCATTAGTCCACGTGATCCAAATGATATCGTTGCCGTAATCGACGATGCCTTCACCAAACACCTGTGAAGGCAAATCACGTTGTTGTAGAACTTTGCCGGTGCTGAGGTCTACTTTGCGTATGCTTGATGAACCGTAGCGTCCTGTGCTTTCGTATAGATACCCGGCACGAAATATTAGACCCTGTGTAAATGCCTCTGGGTCGTGCGGATAGCTTGCGACAACTTTGTAGCCATAGCGTGGTGTGACAGTTGATGGCTGTTCGTTAGCCGAACTCGAATCAGTCGCCATGAGCAGCGACAGCACAAAAATAAAGGGGCGAAAAACAGTGTAGTGTGTCATGTGGCAAATAAAGAACCGAGAGGATTGTATTTTTTTGTGTGAAGAAATTGCTCACGCTACATGTGTCTTTAGATCTGCGCCAGCATCAAAACATAACCGTCTGGGTCTTCCATACGGCACTCGCCGTGGGGCATATAAAAAGGAAACCGAATCTCGCTGAGTTGATAGCCGAGCTCTGAGAGCTCTTGATGGGTGGCGCGTATATCGTCGAAGTAAAGATAGAACATCACGGCTTGTTGGTGTGAGTCGATGGGGCCAGAAGATTTGTTCAACATTAGATGGGCACTTTGGCTTTCTAGCCAGACCCAGTTTGGCGGCGTACCAACTTGATTCATTACCGCGAATCCAAGCTTGGAATAGAACGCGATGCTGCGTTCCACATCGGTAACATGAACAAATGCGACCAGTGCTTTCGTACTTATCATCACATCATCCTCCCGCGTTGGGAAGACCCACGCCTTGCGCCATCATCACCGCGAATACTGGTATGAGAAGGGCGAGTACTAACTCTATACGCACGATCAATATCACTGATCCTGGGATCTCAGTGACCGCCGCCTCGGTTTTTCTGTGCTTTAAGAAGAATATCGTTGGGTAAACCGAAAGTAATCCGAGTACTGCAAACAGGCCGAGCTTGAGATGGAAGAGATGATTCGGAGAATAGAAGTCTTGACCTTTCCCGACTGCGAACCAAAGTGTGAGACCGGCTCCAAGAGCTACCGCCGAAGCGCCACCATAAATACCATCAATTAGTGCAAGTTTACGCATGTCCTTAGCAGATAGGCGAGGCTTGAGCACGTAGTGCTCGAGGCAAAGGCTTGCGAACAAAATCATGATGGCAAGGAGGTGAACATACTTAATAGCGACGTAACTCATGTTCTAAATTTCCAATAAGTTGTGATGAAACATAGCCTAGGTGAAGCCTTCGAATCTAGCCAATTTAGATCCAAAACCTGTTTTTCAGTTAGATGATAGCATCGCCTCTCGATTGGCAAAAATTAAATGTTTTGGTGTGTGCAGCAGGTCATTCGAAGCGCTTCAGAGAAATCCAAAGATATTTGATCCTGAAGACAAAGAACGCCGAAGAATGGGCATTACATCAGAGGTTTTTCAATCAAGTGTCCTGTGGCCGTTGGATCACAAAAAATTTAGCGGGTCGGAAGGATAAATTTGCGAATATCGAATTGGTTTTGCTAGTCGTCCTCAACAGCGGGGTTACAGCTGTCGGTTTTCCTTGCATTTCAGCACGGATACAAGGCAGTCACCAAGAGAGAATTGATCTTTCCCTGAAGGATAGAGAAGAAGTTTATAGTCAGATTTCCAGCTTATTTGCGAAGCGTGCACGTATATGGGAGCATCTGCGAATTCGATGATGGCTTGCTGGAATTAGTTTAGATTAATGTTGTAAGGCTTTATTGCAATGCCGAACAATTGGCGCTGGCACTCGGTGTTAGCGCCAATTTTTTTGACACAAGTTGTAGTTCCGATTCTGACAAAGTAAGTGGTTGTGGTACTTGGTTTTCTACGCGCACATTGTGCAGCTGATTTGGAGTTCAAACTCAGAAAGGCTCTGAGCGATATTGAGTTGCTTTGGATAATCAATGCGTTTGAGACCAACGGCGACTGAAGAATGAGCTGTAACACATGGCATTCTGATTCGCTAAAGAAACAGAATAGGGGCGATTGAATCTTGCTGATCCTAGGTGGCTTGTGGCATAGTGCGATCCTTTTATGCAAGATAGGTGCATGCACTACCAATCTTGGTTTGGAGTTTGAGCACATTCGTGTCAGTCTGCATTCTAAGAGCGCACCGATCAGGCGTAGTTTGCAACGGTCTTTTTTGATGAATATTTCTAGACTCCAGGAATTCGCGCCGCTGGTTTTGTCCGCGGTACTTTTGGTTTGTTGTACGCCCAAGGCACAGGCCTTTCAGGTGTATAAATGGGTCGACGAGAAAGGGCGAGTGCATTTTGGCGATCAAGCTAACGCTCCGTTAAATAGCAAAAAAGTTGAGATCAAAGTACGCGAACCGTTGAAACCGCAAGAAATACCGGATCGTCAGGCATCCTCACCAGTCAGTAGCCCTTCTACACCTATGCGTTCGCCGGAGCCTATCCCGACCACTTCACTCTCACCCCTCACAAAAAAGCCATCGAAGCCGGTGGACCCCACAAAAGTTCCTGCCGCCTGCAAAGGCTTAATTGACCAAATCGCCAAAGTGGAATCCGGGAGTTCTTGGCAGGGCTTGGCAAAGTCCTACAATGCAACATGTCCCGGTATTGCCTATGAGTGCAATAACTATAAGCGTACTCCGGAGAAGAATCATTGTTTATGGATAGAGCGCTCTGATGCGACTATTCTCAACACCAATAACTATCAATAGGACGAAACCTAAGGCGAAGGTATTGATTTCGCTTTTCATTACTCTCTGAATGTTTTTGCCGAACCGAATACTGCGTGCACTGGTAGGCAGTGCGGCGTCGTCGACCAAATTGATTTTCACTATGCGGGCGTACGGTTGCTGTCGTATCTACCTAAGATCTGTGTTTGCTTCAGCGTTTGAAAGTCATGTGCGAGACGTGATTGGAGTGGCAGTGCTGGGTTCGTAACCTTCAACAATAGAGTTTTCAGGTGTGTATTTGCGTTAGGTGAAAGTTAGATAATTGCGAGCTTGGGCGACAGGCAACCAGAGTGGTAGCCATGCCTCAAAAAAAGTTTTGTTATAGCGATTTTTGAGCTCAAACAAGATGCTAGAGAGTGGAGTGGGGGATTTTCCATGAGTCATTTGCTTGAGACACGTGAGGAAGTGAAACTGCCATTCTTGAATTTCAAAAATTTGAGTACGAAAGCTTTGTTTGTTAACGCTGATGAAGCTCAGAGTTGGCTCAGGATCATAAGAAATAGATTTTTGATTGTTTTTAGCAAGTTCAAATAGTGGTACAAGCTTAAATTGACTCTTGAAGAGGTGAAGCGCACTTGAAGGTTCTAGATGCAAACGCATGAGAGAGGCAAAATTTTCAAAGTCTGGCAAGCACTGTGTTTCGCGAGGGTCTCTCTTGGTGCGCGAAATAGTCAACAATAGGCGTTCGAGTTGCGCTATTTCGATGGTCGCCTGTATCTTGAGCTCGATGGGTGTACCACGACCCGTATCGAGCGGAGATGTCTGGTGTAAGTAATTCGGAAATTGGGCGCCAAGATCAAATAGGCTGTAGGACTGAGGAGGGATCTCGTCGATGTAAGATTTCGCAAAAAGAGTGAAGATTTCCTCGCCAAGAAATTGAAGTAACACAGGGAAGTCTGCCTTCAGGCAGTCGATGAGTCGGGCAACATAGGCACGCCTGTAAATGCTCAGTGCTTGATGTTGTGTCAGATAGCGATTGGGCGCGAGCGTTTCTTCGACAAAATTGTCCAGAGAGCTTTTGCCAGTAGTGATGGCCTGCAGGAGCTGGTGTTGGAGCTCTTTCATTGGGATGCTCATTGGCTTGCCTGCTTGGGTTGGCAAGCAGACAGCTGAAAGTGCGTGTCGCCTGTCTGAAGTAACCGTTCTTGTGCAATGTCTCGCGCCTTGTTTAATTCGTTTAGAGTATCCTTGAGTGGCGGAATTTGCGCATCCCATTCAAGTAGGGTCGTCATTTCGCCAGTTTCCATGAGTAGCTCGCGATAGAGGCTCCATACTTCATCGACAACGGGACTATCATGGGTGTCAATAATATGGGTTCCACAGTGACGTGGGCCAGCTAAGTGTACTTGTTTCACATGGTGCTTTTGGATGCCGCGTAAGTAATGGCTCGCTTCGAAACCAAGATTGAAAGCGCTCACATAGATGTTATTGAGATCCAACAAAATACCAGCACCGCTTACCTCGCAGAGCGTATTGAGAAACTCCCATTCTGTCATCTCCGATTCTTTGAAATGCATATAGCTACTGGGATTCTCCAAGAGCAATGGCCTTGCTAAGAAGTCCTGTGCCTGTTGAACCCGCGCAATCACGTGAGCGAGATTTTGTTGGTTTAGGGGAATAGGGAGCAGGTCATGACTATTGATACCACCGACCCCAGTCCAGCATAAATGATCCGAGATCCAAGCTGGTTCGAATTCATCAGCGAGCTGTCGTAGTTTCATGAGGTATTTGAAATTCAGTGGATCGTTACTTCCGATGGACAACGATACTCCATGAAAAACCAAGGGAAAGTTTGTGCGTAATTGATGTAGTTGATGTCGCGCCAGTCCATGATCATCCAAATAGTTTTCACTTATGATCTCCAGCCAGTCAGGGCTTGTTTGGCCTTCGTATGATTGTTGTGGACGAAGCTGTAAAAGCTGAGGTATGTGATCAGGCCTCAGCCCGATCCCATACCCAAGATTAGGGAGCGACTTCGTATTCAATGCCAATGGCTTCGTTGAATTCTCAATTGTTGCCATTGGCGAATCAGATCCAGAGATAGTGTCCAGCATACCTTGTGGTTCTAGCTCGGTGGTAGAACGATACGCAAATTGTTCGGGCTAGGTTTCTTCGCGTTTTTGACATTCTCCTGATCGGCAAAGCGTGCTTGAAATACTTCCCATGCCGTGTCATACACACTTTGTCCTTTGCTCGCAGCGATATTGCTACCATTGACAGCAACGCTGGCGCCGGTGTCGTGGAAGACCTGAGCTGCTGGAATCGGTGCACCACAACCACCATTGCCCGCTTGCGAATTGTAGTCGGGGAGGCTGCCCTGCGGAGGATAGCCGCAACCACCTTGGTTAGCGCAGCTGTTGGATTGTGCGCAAGTGTGAATGACGGCATTTGCGCATGAGTTTAGGCCCGGTTGCGTTGGATCTAGGCCTTGACAAGCATGGCCATTGCTACCGATGTTGTTTGGATTTACGGGGGTAAAGCTTGGGGTGCCACCGGTTGCCCAAACCGTGGCGACGCGCGTTGACAAGGCTTGCATGGCGGCTGCCGGGAAACTGATTTTCGAATCTGTCCAAGAAGACTCAATCGCCTGTAGTAGATTGCAGTAGCTATGGCTGAGCGCTTGGTCGACCTCGATTGCGGTGCTTGCGGTATTCATTGCAGTAGCGCGCGCGGCAGCGGCGGCCTTTTCGTCGGCGGTTGCGGTACTCGGGTCAAGCAATAAATCATCTGCACTCCAAACCGCAGACGGGGTTTTACTAGAGGCGATCCATTTTGGCCAGGTTTCAATCATGTCTAGCCAAGAATAGACCAAGGCAAAGCGATCATAGTGGCTCTGCTTGTCCCATTGAGCGCGTACCAATGCGTTATTCTTGCTGTAGTCTTTTTCTAGACGTTCTTGTGCTGGCACAAAACGGTTGGGAACTTCGGAGTTGGCTTGAGCACCTTCGCCTTGATCCAAGATCGCTGCGATAATGTCATGCGCTGTTTTGCGAGCTTCTTTGGCGCTCGTTCCAGCCTCAAATGTGACCGGGAAGTGTGGATACTCTTTGTTCGGATGGCCGGCGGCCTGGGACTTAAAGTTGAACATGTCGACTTGAACTGAGTTGGGCACAAACAGCTTGTCCCAAAGGCTGGTCTTATCGTCGTACTCGAGATCGAGATAGGCCTGGATGCAATGATACAAATGGCCGATCGAACCGAAGTCTTTTGGCATTTCTGGCTTGCCGTCCGCACCGGTTGGGAAAGGGACGCTTGGTCGATTGTGCTTGTCGTCATTGGCTTCCCAATCTGGCATTTCGATCGCGAGGAAAAGCTTTAATTGATTGTGATCGAGCGGGCCTAGTTTGACGACCACATCCTGATAGCCCGTCACGTGTTTCAGATCTCCGATGCAGGGAATCTTCGATCCAAACTTGGTGTAATCCATGGCAGAAAGTTGCGGCGTATACCCCGTCGCAGTGCATAGGTTACACGCGAGTTGAAGGTGTAGCATTTCTTGGATATACACGCTAAAAATGGCGTTATAGGCATATTGATTTGCGGTGCTAACTTGATAGTTAGGCTTCATCCCTGGCCATAGGCTTTGTCCACTTGAGGAGTTTAAGTACATACCTCGAATTGAATACAAGGAGGTCATGTACAAAGGAATTGTGAATAGCTCAACATCAACCGCTTGTTGCAGGAGGTGATGAAGAACAATGCGGTCGACGGGAAAATTGTCTGACGAGCGTAAAGTGAAGTTGGACATCTTCATTCCTTTCTTTATTGTATTTTGGTGAGAGTGTTGGTGGTGATATGAGGGAAGACAACGAAACCGTCTTTGATGGGGAGTCGTAATGCGATCGATTGCGAGTACTGCAGTTGAGTAAATTCGTCGCTGCCGTTGAGTGCCTCGAGCCAGTATGTGCATGAGTAGGTGTTGACATTGGCATGTTGCTGTTCGAAACCAATATTTGTGACACCGCCACCGCCATTCGTACTGCTGACATTCAGTGCAATGAACTGAGTGACGTTGGTACTGAGTAAAGCGTCGGTCAATGCTTGATTTGGATTGACTGTGTAGACGGGATTAGGGTTGGACACGGGATCTTGTTGATGATATTGGTCAACCGGAACGCCATCGGGTAGAGTCGACACAGTTGGGATCGATGGCGCCCCCACTCCCGAACTGAACGTGCCAGCCGCCAGGATAGAATTGCCGTGAGGGACAGATACTTGTTTAACGATGTTAAATTGCTGGGTTGGAGCCACGCTATTTGTCACGGTTTTGTTTCCTATACCTGGCAAATCGCCATTCCCATATGGTCCGAGTACTTGAAGCTGATCATCTAGGTAGAGTAAAGCGCCATTTTCTGCATGAACTAAGGCGTCTTTGTTTGGCCCTTCAGCAAAGTAAACCCTTTGTTCATAAAATAGAACATTGCAGGCTTGAGTGCCGAGACCGCCACGGTTTGGTGCGTTGCCGTGAATCGCAGAAAAAGTGAGTTCTTCGTAGTAGGCAAAGTTTTTGAGTATGTATCCGCTCGGTGAACTTGGGTCGACCTGAGGAAGTGGCATTACGTTATAGGAATAGGGAAGACCATCCGTATCAACAACCTTATTGCTCCAAGTGCCGATGAGATTTTGTAGTGGCCCAAGGCTTGAAACTGCCGCTGGAGGGGATGCTTGCATTGGCTCACTAATAATCGGGTTATCGAGATTAGGCTTGGTGTTGCTCGGATAAGCGAGGATCTCGACCTGCCCTTGGTTGTCGGTGAGACCTGCACCATAGGCTCCGGTAATGTCATCATTAATACATACAGCAAGTTCGCCGGATTGATTTGCCGGTAGTTGGGTGGGGCCTTGACCAATCAAGAACACCGGGTTGTCGCCAACGCGGCCAACTAGAGCGCCCATCGGGGCGCCGACTAGAGGATAAAGCGCTTGGCTGGCCGGAATGATGATACTCGTGTCGCCTGCGGGGCCGTAGAGTTTTCCTTGATTCGTGCTCGGATCGGCGGTCCATGCACCACTTAGATAACTGACGGTGATCGGCGTTGATTCAGAGACTTGCACTCCAGTATTCGACCAAGCTTGATTCGCTTGGATTATGATTGCTGTCTTTCCCATTCTGTTTTCTCCCATGTTTGGTCGCGGTGTGCAAAGGCATTCTTCGCATGAAATGGCACAGTGCATTTTCTGTGCCACCTGTTTGGTCCAAGCAAATTCGGGGAGAAAACCAATATTCCCAACTTTAGTAGAAAAACTTACACGTAAATTTTGTACGAGTTACATGTGTGCGAATTCTGATTACAGCTATGGAATATGAGCTCGAAGTCGACCTAAGTAGTGATCACTAAGCGACTTCGAACTCCGATTACTGAGTATCAGGGGCGCGATGTCAAATCCTGCAAGAAGTCCTTGAGCTTTTGATGGAAGACTTCAGGTTGATCCTGCATCACGAAGTGACGTGAGTTGTTCACGCTGATCAATTTCAAATTTGGGATACCATTTGTGAGATTTTTGTAGAGCCCATTTTTTTGCTCCTCGGTCATGTTGAAGCGCGCAAAGTCAGGTGCATAAAATGGTGAAACTACAGCAACCGGCACACTGATTTTGTGAAGATCTGGGCGCATGTCGAGCATGAATAATTCCGCCATATAGTCAGCTGTTGCGGCAGGATCACTCTTGCCGGCGCGAGCACCAATGCTGTCGGCGAGCTTAGGGTCGAGTACGCCAGTGAAGTTCATGTACTGAATTTGTTGAGAGGCGAAAGTCGCAGCGTCAAGTCCAGCCATCGCTGTGCGGGTATTTTCTGCCATGGCTTTGCGTTGTTCTGGGCTCATGTTCTCGGTGCCTGGAAAGACTGGCAAACCATCGACCCCAAACACACCACGAATCAAGTTGGAATATTCGGTCGCAAACCAGATTGAGCTGGCGGAACCTAAGCTGTGGCCGACCAATACCGGTTTGTTGATTTTTTGTGTTTGAATCAATTCGAGCAAGGAAGCTTTGAGTTTTGGCAGCTTAGGACCGGCGATCGCGGGTTTGCCACTGAAGCCAGCCAAGGTCACCACATAGAGTTCGTGTTCGCCGCGTAATTGCTTGACGGTTTCATCCCATACATAGCCACCGCTGGTGAGTCCCGGAATCAAAATAATTGGCGCACCTTTGGCTCTGGGATTCGCGTATTTTTCAACATACAAGCTGCCGACTTGAAATTCTTGTGCGGCGCTGGCTGTACTCATCTGATCATCAGCGGGCGCTGCATATACGTTGCTGCATGGTGACATGCCGAAGCTGCTGACGAGGGCGATCGATGCGAAAGTCATTTTTAAGTGAGTAGCGAAAGTCATGATAGTTCTCCTGAATAGTGAATAAGTTGGTGTCGATGTTTGAAATGCCTTTGAAATTTATTGACCGCGGATCAATCGGCTGAGACGACCTGCGCCTATCGACAAACACAAAGTCGCGACGAAACAGGTATAAGCGGCTATGGCAGTGATTTGGGCGAATCCGGCGCCTTGAACTTGGCTCAAGTTAGTGACGAAGACGACGGTTAAAGCGGTCGCGACACCAACATGAGTCGGCATGGTTTTTTGTTTGTCGTCATTAGTGCGTTTGTAGTGACGGATCAGCGCTAAACCAAACAGTGCTACCGGCACGATAGGCAACAATCCAAATGCAAGGCGGCCAAATTGTTCGATGATTTCACCACTCAAAATCATCATGAAGGACCACATGAGAGAGGCCAAAATGATGGAAGCATTGAGTTCGCGTAAGGAAGTTGGATTGATAGTAATTTTGCTCATGATGATCTCCAAAAAAGTATTTAAAAACAGCGATGTAAAGTAAAGTTGACACTCCGGGCGATAAAAAAAGCAGGGGATCGATCGATACCTTGCTATTTCTTTGCTTAATCAAAACTGGTTTATTTAGCTTTGTAAAGCACCCTTGACACATCAATTTAAAAAATAAGCAGCCTCTGGAATTCCAATGCTGCTAGCTCATAAAACGTCCTGCATTTGAAGCCGCTTTCCCTTTCAAGCTAACGACTTTTTAGTTTTGCGCTCGCTTGTTGTGTAAAGCATGTTTGACATTTTAGCGAAAGAAAAAGCTTTGTCAAGCACACTTTACACATTTTTCTCAAAATATTTTTTTGTATCTTTTTTGCTATCTAGCCTGGCTTGAGATATCAAGAGTTTTTGATTGATGCCAGAAACGCTTCGCCACAGCCGCCTATCCTTACGTACTCTTTGGTGATCTTGTTGGCGTACAAGCGGCGCGTTGTGAAGATCGTGACCAATAGGCTGACTAAGGCGCCAAGAATGGCGAGCCCGAAGATCGCATCCCATTGGAAATGGGCGCCCACAAAGATCAAAGCGACACATGAAAAGCAAGTCGCCAGCCCCAATGTCATCCGCGTCCGACGTTGGCGTCGATGGCTATCGCACAAATAGGGTGTTACAGAGTGAGTACGACGTGCAATTAAGCCGATGACGATGTAGATCAAAATATTCAAGAGTATTAACAGATAGAGCCACGGCGTATGCCAATACAAAGTGATGCGCTTTGTGTCGTGTTCAACGGGCGCATTACATTTGATGCAGCGCGCAGGTAAGTCACTGCCGTTCGGCAAAATTAGATATTTGCCGTCACGTTTGCATTGGTGAGAAAAGGTATCGAGCTGGCTAGTAGGGGCAGCGTAGGGGTTCGATTGTTCCATTTGCGTAAAAAATAGACTAAGAATGTCGATGTAGGAATGAGATTCAGATGCTGTGAGTCACAAATCAGAAGAACAAGAACCGTTTCTTCGCGAGATTTTTACGATGCGGGTTGATTACATCGTTCATTGCATGGCGGTCAAACAGGTCGAGCAGATGATCTGTGCCTTTGCGTAACTTGAGGTCCATTTCTTCACCGTAGAGGGGCACGACTGAGAAGAATTGAATCTCTTTGTGGGCATCAATCCGCAGCGTGTGGAAGCCTTCGGGTACAGTCACCGAAGGCAAAATAATGGCGCCATTGAGTCGAGTATTCGGCGCATAGTCCTCGGCCGGATCGCCGTTGGGAATGGTATGACCGAAGCCTAACCACGTCGAGTATTTATGAGGCAGGCGCGCTAGAGTCTTAATCAAGCGAATTGGCCAATACCAGTTTTCGTCCTCAAAATTGGCCTCTTCCAGCTTCCAGTCATTCGGAAGGGTGATGATCAGTTCCGCATAGAAAGGGGCACCAGATTCCGGCGGAACTGTCATCGCTAGGTCAGACATTCCTGAAGTGACGAGGCGTTTCCAAGGGTAGTTTTCGGTCGCCTCGACGATATGCACATCGATATGTACGGTGTCAGAAATGAGTTCGTGAAAAACGGTTTTGACGGGGCCCAGATGCTGCTCGATATGAGCAGAGATTTGCTCAATACATTCTTCGCCTTGTGGTGCTTGCCATTCGTTTTGTTCTTGATGCCGAAAAATCGGGCTGCCACCGGCAGAGTATTCTTTTGTGTCGCTCATAAGCCACTCAAATGAAAAAAAGGCAACGATAGCACATCTATTTTGTTTGCAAAAGTGAATCGGAACTCCCTCACATTCCAAGCATGGAGGATCGGTCGAAGTTTGTTGCTGTGCTCCATGCGCACGCTCAGCTGATTGCACGGCATCGCATACATGATTGATCTAATCCATATACGTGAGCCCCTGAGATCGGGGATAATACGGGATTACAGAATTTCGCTCTAAGAAAGTAATCCATGGCTGACAACTTTGCTCCCTTGAAAAATGACACCTTCCTGCGCGCCTTATTGCGTCAGGAGACCGACTACACGCCTTTGTGGTTGATGCGCCAAGCGGGTCGCTATTTGCCCGAATATCGCGCCACGCGTAAAGGTGCTGGTTCCTTCATGAGCTTGGCCAAGAACCCAGATTTCGCCACCGAAGTGACGATACAGCCACTCGATCGTTACGCCTTGGATGCCGCGATTTTGTTTTCCGATATTTTGACCGTGCCCGACGCGATGGGCTTGGGTTTGTACTTCGAAGAGGGCGAAGGCCCGAAATTCGAACGTCCATTGAAGGACGAAAAAGCGGTGATGGCTTTGGAGTTGCCGCCTGAAGGCAGTCTGCAATATGTGTACGACGCCGTGACGCAGATTCGTAAAACCTTGAATGGTCGCGTACCTTTGATCGGTTTCTCCGGTAGCCCATGGACCTTGGCTTGCTATATGGTCGAAGGCCAAGGCTCACGCGAATTCCATGGCATCAAAGCCATGATGTATAAGCGCCCAGACTTACTCGACCGTATTTTGAGTTTGAATGCTGAAGCCGTAGCAACTTATCTCAACGCCCAGATCGATGCGGGCGCTCAGGCAGTGATGATTTTTGATAGCTGGGGCGGGGCTTTGGCCGATGGCGCCTATCAGCGTTTCTCCTTGAAATACATGCAAGACATCGTCAATAAGCTGCAACGCGAGAAAGATGGTCAGCGTATTCCATGCATCGTGTTTACCAAGGGTGGTGGCTTGTGGCTGGAACAAATGGCCGATATCGGTGCCGACGCTTTGGGTCTCGATTGGACCGTCAATCTCGGTCAAGCGCGTGCTCGCGTTGGTGACAAAGTGGCTCTGCAAGGTAATCTTGATCCGGCCGTTTTGTTCGCCGAGCCTGAACAAATCCGCCAACAAGTCACGGCGACCTTGGAAGCTTACGGCAAACCAAGCGCTGGTCACGGCCATGTTTTCAATTTGGGCCACGGTATTTCTCAATTCACCTCGCCTGATGCGGTCAACGTTTTGGTTGAAACAGTGCATGAAGTCAGCCGTCGCCAGCGCCAGGCGAGCTGAGTTGCTCTGAAGCCGATGGAATGCGGGTCATGTGTCCCTGCGACTTGTATAGATAAGCTGTCTTGAACCGAATCAGGTGAAAGTCTGCATGCCGACGTTGTGTTGCTCTGCAAAAGCACGAGCCCATGCGGCTTGTAGCCCGAAATAGCCTAGAAAAGGCGATGAAGTGCGGTGGATAAGTACCCAAAATAATAAGTTTATTTGGTACTTATTCACAAAAAGCGACAGACAAAAAAATTCTATAGAAATATGTTTTTCACCTCAAGTAAGCGTTTCTAAGTCATTGATTTTTAGTGGATTTTTTTCTGCATCGGAATTGTGCAATCTGTTGAAACCCGCATAGAATCTAGGCTTGGAAGCTGTCAAGATGTGCTTTTCCACAAAGTTATCCACAAAAGCTGTGGATAGAAAAAAAAGACCATAGAAAACCGATAGTTAGCGCAATATCTCAAGCCTTACATTAAGTTCGTGGAACCCCTTTATCTCACTATCGCCCTCGACACCCCCCTTGACAGACTGTTCGATTATCGATGGCAGCCTGTGAGTGCGGACGATGCTAGCGAACCTCTGCTCCCTCAAATCGGGCAGATCGCCATCGTGCCATTTGGCCGCCAAGAATTGGCGGGGGTGATTGTCGGTATCCAGCAGCACACGGAGATTGCACCCGACAAAATCAAAGATGTCTTGGCTGTCCGTCATCAATGTCTACCGGTCAGTTCGCAGTGGCTGGATTTGTGTCGCTTTGCGGCTGACTATTATCAACGCCCTTTGGGCGAGGTTGCTGTGCCGGCTTTGCCACGCAATCTGCGAGCTTTGAAGCCGGTGTCGCTCGACCGTAACCTCAAAAAATTGGTCAAGCTGCAGAAAGCGCTGAAGCAAGACCAAGCCAGAGCTGAGGCTGAAGTAGATCCGGATCAACCCGCTGTATCAGGAGCAAAAGCCTTAAATCGGGAACAGCAGACCGCGGTTGATCAGATCGCAGGGCAAGCAGGCTTTGCCGCATTCCTTCTGCATGGCGTCACGGGTAGCGGTAAAACGGAAGTGTATTTGCAGGCGACGGCTCAGGTTTTGACGCGCGAGCCCGATTCGCAAGTCTTGATTTTGGTTCCAGAAATCAATTTGACGCCGCAATTGGAAGCGCATTTCCGCGCTCGCTTTGCGGGCATACAGATCGCGACTTTGCACAGTGGAATGGCGGAAGGTGAGCGCCTACTCCACTGGCTAGCCGCGCACACTGGTCAGGCTCGTATTGTTTTGGGGACGCGCTTGGCGATTTTGTCTTCTTTGCCGCACCTGAAGCTGATCGTGATCGACGAAGAACACGATCCCTCGTATAAGCAACAAGAGGGTTTGCGTTACTCGGCGCGTGATCTCGCTGTATGGCGCGCTCATCAACTGAGTATTCCGGTGGTTTTGGGTTCAGCCACACCATCTTTGGAAACCTGGCAACACAGCAAAGCCGGCCGCTATCGCAAACTTGAGCTGAAAGAGCGCGCCGTCAAAGATGCGGTTTTGCCGATCGTGAAGATTATCAATACCGAGCGGGAAAAGCCCTCTGAAGGTTTAACTCAACGCTTGGTCTCGGCGATACGCCTACGTTTGGAGAAGGGTGAGCAATCACTACTATTCCTCAACCGACGTGGTTATGCGCCAGTTTTGCATTGCGATGCCTGTGGTTGGATTAGCAATTGCACCCGTTGCACGGCGCACATGGTGATGCATAAACCCGATAAGCGCTTGCGTTGTCATTACTGTGGTTTGGAAACACGAATCCCGCGTCACTGCCCAACTTGCGGCAATGTCGACTTGCAAGCGCTGGGTCGCGGCACGCAAAGGCTGGAAGAAGCTTTGCATGGAATTTTCCCCGAAGCCCGCGTCTTTAGGATTGATGCTGACTCGACCCGCTTGAAGGGCAGTGCCGAGGCGGCATTTGACACCGTGCATCGCGGTGAGGTCGATATCTTGATCGGTACGCAAATGGTGGCGAAAGGGCATGACTTCAAAAATCTGACTTTGGTTGCAGCGCTTAATCCAGATAGTGCTTTGTTCTCACAGGACTTCCGCGCCAGTGAACGCCTGTTCGCCCAATTGATGCAAGTCGCCGGTCGTGCCGGTCGGGCTGGCCAGAAAGAGGGGGGCAATGCCAGTGAAGTTTTGATTCAAACCCGCTACCCCGATCATCCGCTGTATCACGCATTGATGGCGCATAATTATCATCGTTTTGCCGATGATCTCTTGGAAGAACGCCAACAAGCGGCAATGCCACCGTTTATCTACCAAGCCTTATTGCGAGCCGAAGCGCGCGAACTCGAAATCGCCATCGACTTTCTGCAGCAAGCAGGGCGCTGCTTAGAATTCCCGGGAATCACGATCAATGATCCCATCCCTATGACCATGACCCGTGTGCATAATATGGATAGGGCCCAGCTCCTCGTCGAATCAAGTTCACGCCCAGCGCTACAAGCCTTCCTCAAAGAATGGATGGCAATTTTGCGTAGCTGGAAAACACGCGTGAAATGGGGCGTGGAGATCGATCCAGTTGATATTTGATGGCATTGATCAGCACCACGCGCTCCGCAACATGTCATAAATAATTGCCTGTCCGCTATCGAACACTGGCCCGTTCGCAAGCGGACAGGTGTTTTCAAGCCTTGATCCAAATTCTCCCTAAAACCCCGCCATTCATCCGATTTTTGTCGGGAAACCGAGTAATTTGCGAATATTTCAGAGCTGGCACGCGCCTTGCAAAAGCGGAGGACAGAGCAAGCAGAGCGGTGACGATGACCCTCGCTTCTAAACCCTCACTCACCGGAGAACATCATGTTAAAGATCACAAGTAAAGCAAATTTGAAACGTGTCGCCCTCATCAGTATCGTTGCCGCCATGAGCGCATCAATGACAGGCTGTATGAGTGTCAAAGTCACAGAAAAAGACTTTATTCGCCCTGATCGTCTCACAGGCTATCAAGCTAAGGAACCCGCAAGCACCCAATTCGTACAAAACATCAAGCCCAACTTCCAAGTGCAGGAGCAAAGCATCGCCGTGAATGAGACCCTGAGCTTAAATGGCTTACGTCTCGAAGTCGGCGCCGATGGAAACAGTGATCGTCCAACGATTTTGTATTTTGGTGGTAACTTGTCGCATGCTGACGAGAGCATCAAAAACCTCGCCCGCCAAACGGCGGCGTGCTCAGCAAATATCATCACCTTTGATTACCGCGGTTATGGTCGTACCAAAGGTGACCCTAGCATCGCCACTCTGCAAGAAGATGCTTTGCGTATCTATGACCATGTCCGCCAAATGACCAAGGGCAAGTTGTACTTGCATGGTCAATCGCTCGGTAGCTTTATGTCCGGCCACATCATGCAAAATCGTAGCGTGGATGGCGTGATCTTGGAAGCCACGGCGACTACGATAGCCGATGTGGTCGACTTCAAAACCCCGTGGTATGCCGTGCCTTTCGTCCGTTTTGAATATGATCCTTCTACAGCGCTGATCGATAATCGCAAATCGGTTTCGCAATATCAGCAAAGAAGCCTCGTGATTGTTGGCGAAAAGGACGAACTGTTTGGCCCAGACTTAGGTAAGAAAGTGTTTGAAGCGATTCCGTCTCAACAAAAGCAGTTATTGCTGGTCAAGGATGGTAGTCATACTGGCATGATGAATAGGCTTGAGGTGCAGCAAGGTGTTTGTCATTTCATCAGTGGGAAATGATGCCTTGGCGCGGTCACGACGGACGGTCCAAACTAGCACAGCGATCTCGCCGTAATGCCTTCGGCTGCGGCGAAGTGAGCTGAGGACTATTGTCATCGATGCAGCAAGCGACGAGTAAAGTCATGCATTTGTCAGAAAAGCGCTTCAGCACGCTGTATTCGGAGCATTTTGGTATTGCAAAAAGTGTCGCAATCCTGCAAAGTTCAGCTCTTCGTATGTAGCAAAGTACAAATGAAAAAATAGTAAAGGACTGACGCAAAATAGACGCTGGCGTCGTTATGTTCCCTTGCAGGGCGCGATAGCACATGCATGTGCTATCTGCTACGTGGGCAAGCAGCATGCTGCTTGATTTTCCCACTACGCCCTCGCCCCCTGCCTTCGCAGGGGCAGGCCAAGCAACCGTAGTGTCTTCGGCTCCATGCCTAGCCAGCGCATATTTTGCGTAAGTCCTACGGTAGGAACTAAGGCAAAATAGACGCTGGCGTCGTTGTGTTCGAGATGCCAATTGTTGGGGTTCTTATATTCTATTTTTTCATACTTGTCGCACCTAGATTGTGTGCGCAAGACCTTGCAGTACAACGTTCGTACTTTGTCCTGTTGAATTGAGCATGAGTTATCTTTCGCCTGAGTTTGCGTTTAGTTTTTTGGTTTTTCTCTTCCTGTATTGGGGCCTCAAACGCTGGCCTCAAATGCAAAAACTGAGTCTCCTATTAGCAAGTTACGGAATCTACGCATCCCTTGATTGGCGCTTTGGCGCGATTCTCGCTGTCTACACCCTGTGCATGTTGGGGCTCTTCAAGCTGGTGCAGAGCCAACCCCAGCAACGCAAATTCTTGTGCGGTCTTGGCATTGCGGCCTCGGTTTTGAATCTCGCTGTATTCAAATATTACGATTTTTGTCGCGATGGATTCTTGGCCGCCGCCGAATATTTCAAATTAGCGTGGACCATTCCTGCTCTAGAGATTCTGCTGCCAGTGGGGATCTCTTTCTACACCTTCCAAGCCATTGCCTACATCGTCTCGATCGCCCGTGAAGAACGTGAACCAGCCAATGCCCTCGATAGCGCTTTGTATCTGGCCTTCTTCCCGACTTTGTTTGCAGGACCGATTTGTCGCGCCACTGATTTGTTGGTGCAGATCGAACAAAAAGCCGAACGCAAATTATTGCAAGCCGATTTGATTTTCTGGTTGTTGTTGTCGGCCTTGGTAAAAAAGGTCTGGCTGGCGACCTGGATTTCCGAGACCTGGGTCAATCCTATGTTCGCCAATCCAGATGCTTTTCAAGCGCCTGAATTGCTGATAGGTGCCTATGCATTTGCGATTCAAATTTATTTCGATTTCAGTGGCTATTCCGACTTGGTGATCGCGATGGCGATGTTGTTGGGTTATCAGCTCAAAGACAATTTTAATTACCCTTACCTTGCAGCGAATTTGCGCGAATTTTGGCGTCGTTGGCATATCTCGCTTTCAAGCTGGATCCGCGATTACGTCTACATTCCTATGGGCGGGAGCCGTGGCGGTTGGTGGATGACGCAGTTGACTATCCTTACTTCCATGGTGATCAGCGGCATTTGGCATGGTGCGAGTTTGAAATACATTATTTGGGGTGCTTTGCATGGCCTCGGCATGGTGGCGCAGAACGTAATTGAAAAACTCTTGGGCCGTCCAACCAGGGGACTGCTGAGCGGTATCATCACTTTCCATTTTGTGTGTTTCGCTTGGATTTTCTTCCGGGCTGATGGCTGGCAAGAAGCGCTCAATTTTATTCGCGGTTTCGGCCGCCTAGATGCACCGATGACAATGGATGTGATTGGTGGTGCAGCTTTGATGTTGGTGTTCTTCTGGATCTCTGTGTATGCCGAGAGCCTTAAAGAGCGCAGCTTATGGGTGATGGAACGCTTGCCGATTTTGATCAAGCCCGTGGTCCTGACCGCCTTAGCATTGTTTGTGCACCTGCTGGGACCTTCTGGCGTGCCATCGTTTTTGTATTACTCGTATTAGGAGTTGGAGAGTTCAAGATGCGAGACGGATACGAGAATCAGAAACACGCGAAAAAGCAACGCCATCAATCGAAAGAGGCGCGCAAGGCACAACAGCATGCTGAGTCAATCAAGCAGGACGCGCCGCCGTCAAAAACAAAGGAAGTGAATGCAGTTCAGCTGCCGGTCATTGTCAGCAATGTGGTCCCGATCAAACCGCCAGTACCCGAAATCCCTATCGATCATCCTTCTCGGCATTGGCAAACCCTGGCTGTACTGGGGCTGACTTTGGCTTTCCTGTTCTGGCTACGTCAAGATGCTTTGGATCAGTACTGGCAACAAACACGCCACTTGGAATTGGGCTTGTCAAAAGCTGTCGATTCGCCGAACTGGCAAAGTGGAGCGAAGTGGACTAAAGACTTGGATCGTGAACTCGGTGAGAAGCTGCAGGGACGCCAAGCCATCAAGGACAGATTGGTGCAGAGCTTTAATGTACTGTTATTTGGCTTGCCGGAAACCGCGCCCCCTGAGAATAAAGCAGCGCTGCAATTGAAGGCCACTTTGAAGCCGTCGGTAGGTATTGAAGGCGCAACAGCTGGCGCAAGTGCTGCGGCCGTGTCGAATTCTATTACACCCCAGAATGGTCTGAGTTTGAATTTATCGAAACCAAGTAACTCTGCTGAGGAAGCGCGATCCGAGGCACCCTTGACTCAGTTTGTACCGCTCAATGAAGAAGGACGCATGGTCTTGAGTCCACAAGACAAGGTACTGTTGGTGGGTGATTCGATGATGCAAGGGGTGGCACCGCATGTCGCTCGTGCCCTACAAAACGTGCATGTGAAATCGATTGATCTGAGCCGTCAAAGTACGGGGCTAACCTATCCTGGTTACTATGACTGGCCAGCTGTGATTAAGAAAGCGCTAGAGAAAGATCGTATCTCGGTGTTGGTCGTCTTTTTGGGGGCGAATGATACTTGGGACATGATCTTGGGTGGTAAGTACGAAAGTTTTGGTACGGAACGTTGGCAAAGCAATTACCTCGAACGCGTGCAAAACATCGTACAAACTGCGCATCAACAACATGTGCGAGTGGTTTGGTTGGGCGCGCCGAACATGGGGCGCGACAAAATTAATCGTGGCGTGAAAGTGCTCAATAGCCTTTACGCCAAAGGCTTAGGTGAGGGCGAGTCACGCTATGTATCAACCCGTGAATCACTGAGTGACGATGTCAACGAATACCGCAAAAGCATCACCAAAGAGAACGGTAAAAGCGTGGTGGTTCGCACAGAAGATGGCATTCACTTCACTCGCGACGGCCAAATCATCTTGCGTGATTTGGTGCTAAAGCAGTTCGAACTTCCGGTCGTCAACAAGGTGAGTCCATAATGCTTTTGAGCCGACCGCAAATCTCAAACTTTTCGCTTCATCGTACTAAGCTCGCGAGCTTCCTCGGTTTACTGTTGACAGTGAGCCTCGCCAATGTGAGCTCGGCATATGCTGGCAATGCTGTGGTGAACGACTACGGTGATCCCAATGCCGCCCGTCTTTGGCGCCAATTGGCTGCGCTCGAGCGTAAAGAGAGCAGTGAGGTCGTGCATATCATGCAGCTCGGTGATTCGCATACCGGCGGTGACTATTTCACGCAGGCTTATCGTGAGCAAATGCAAAAGCGTTTCGGTAATGCTGGGATCGGTTGGTTGTCTCCTGGTTACATCAAGAACCAACGCTCGGCGCAAGTCTTGATGCGCATGAGCGGCAATTGGAAGACCCGCATTAGTCGTCAAAACCCTGAGAATTTTCCTTTGGGTGGCTTTGCTAATCAAGCAGATCCCGGATCAGCGATTGAGATCGTACCTAAGCAGCCTTTGTTTGGATTGCAGCGCGTGACGATTTGGACCCGACGTTTGAATGATGAAAGCTCTGGCGGTTGGAAGCTCAGCTTTCCCGATGGTGAAGTGCGGGAACTCAATGCGCCTTTAAGCAATAATTGGCAAGCCAGCTATGTGATGGGCAGTGCCTTAGATTTGAATAGCTTTACGCTGCGCGCAGAGAATAATCCACCAGAGCTCGGCGCGATTATTATCGATACCCTCTCGCCCGGTGTGACGGTTGATTCTTTGGGCATTGTTGGCGCCACCCAGCGGGTGATTGCACGTTGGCAGACCGAGGCCGTGCGCGAGCAATTGCAGTGGCGACGGCCAAGTTTGATCGTCTTGGCGTATGGCACAAATGAGGCATTTGACCCGAATCCCGATTTTGATTCGTACAAACTTGAACTACAAAATACCATACGCCAATTACGCGCTGCTGCGCCAGAGGCCGCGGTGTTAATTATCGGTGCGCCCAATTCCGCCAAGAAGACTGGTGCCGGTGAGAACGTAGGCTGCCGCTATCGTTTGCCAGCTGGGCTTAAGACAGTGCAGAACATCCAACAAGACATCGCCATTAGCGAGCATACCTTGTATTGGAGCTGGGAAGCGGCAATGGGCGGTCGTTGTTCTATGCAACGTTTTGTCGCTGCGAATCCACCATTAGGTCGCCCCGATTATGTACACTTCACCGAAGAGGGCTATGCCCAAGGTGGTAATGCGTTTTACGAAGCTTTGATGGCGAAGTATCAGAAGAATCGCCCTAAGCGTTAGCGATTAAGGGCGATCTCTGTAGAACTCTATTCAAATTGTTTGCGGAATTCAGCCAATTGTGTACTGAGTTCCTGCACTTGTTGCCGCAATTCTTGCACCTCTTGTTCTAGCTGCGCAATTCGGTCTTTGCCGCCACCACTGTGGGTATTCGTTAGTGCACCCAAGTCTAAACTTGCTTCGTCACCAGCGAGCAGATGGGCATAGCGTGGTTCCTTGGTGCCAGGTGCGATCGGTAGACGCGCTACCACCGGTGGATATTTGTCGGTCAAAAATTCTAGGCACTGCTCGACTTCTGCGACCGATGCGAATTCATGCAGTCGACCGACTCGATTGCGAATCTCTCCCGCCGTTTGCCACCCACGCAACATGAGGATGGTCAGCACGGCGAGCTTGTTCTGCTCCAGCATCCATTTCACGCGCATCTTATGTTCATATTTGGCGACACGCGCGCCAGCTTGATGAATCACGCTGACCAATTTCTTTTGTACGAGAGCATCGAGCGCAGCGCTGATCTCCGACTCGCTGAGATTCATTACTGGTTCGCGACTGGTAAGCTGATTGCAGGCGCTAACGAGGCTATTCAAGGACAAAGGATAGTTGTCGGGCGTGGTCGCTTCTTTTTCAGCGAGCGAGCCTAAAACGCGAATTTCTATTTCGTTGAGATATTCAGTATCAGACATAATTGATGATAGTGTTTTGTAAAGCGCGGTGGGAAAGCGAAAGGCTTTTTGTCCGCAGTAAGTTCTATTATCATCGAAATAAACTGACTTGGACCTTGAAACAAGGTAGAAGATTGTGACAGGCGTCGCTTTTTGAGGTTGTCACACTTCCAGAGAAGCAATTTTTTGGCATAATGTGGCACATCCGCTCTTGTTAGCGAAACATCATATCTTGTTTTTCACTATGACCGACGCCCGTTCTGCACCGAGAATCAATGTCACTTGGCGTGGTGCGATACAAATCGCCCCAGGCAAGATCATTGCGATCAAAGTGGTTAATTTCTCTGCAAATGGTGTGCAATTCTTGTGTCCTCAGATTGTGCCTGAGCGCGTCAATTTTCAGATGATGATTGAGATTCCTGATCGTCGTGATGCCTCTCGACGGACTCAGGTGGTTTGCAAAGGCGTTGCCTTGTACTGTATTCTGAGTGGTGTTGAATATCGTGTGGGGATGAAGATCTCTGATATTCCTCCACAACACGCTGACCTGGTCAATGCTTGGGCTACCGGCAAATGATACCTACTCGTGATTTGCCTTCTCAGTTCCTCACTTGAGCCATACGGTTCCGAATTATGACAACCACTACTGCGCGTCCCAGCGAGCAAATTTTGCTGCAACGAGTGCGCAATCAACTCATTGACTACCTAGAAGTCGCGGCATCTTTTCGGGCGCAGCGTGCTTATCAAGATCAATCACCACAACTGCAAGTGACGGTGGAAATTATTGAGCAATGGGCCGATTGGGTAGGCCCCGACTGGGAGCGTCAATTTGTGGCGCCAGTTTTTAGCGACGCCGAGCGCCAAGCCATCGCTGATTATCAGAAAAGCTGGGAGGCGCTGCGTCAATGTCTCCCTGAGCCCATGCCACCCTTGTTTGAGATGCACAAAGATCCCGTGTGGGAAGCCTTACGAAAAGCAGCGAGTGCCGCCTACGCTTGTTTTGTTCGCGTGGGTAAGATGTCTGAAAGCGAGGAGTACCAAGCACCTCCAGCAAACGCAGATGCCACCTCAATTCCAGCAATGGGCGTTTTGATTTACGCCAAAAACCTAGATACCTTGGCACAGTTTTACAGCAGTGTTTTGCAGTTGGCAGACGAGCCCAGCCAGAGTGATCCACAGTATGGTTTGTTGGCATTGCAGGGTCGTGGCATACATCTACTGTTGCACGCGATCCCTGCGCAATATGCCGAGGACATCGTGATTACGGTACCGCCGCAGCCTCGTGAAGAGTGTGCTCTGAAGTTTTTTTGTTACGTGCATGATTTAGCGCACACACTCAATCTGATTCAAGAACTAGGCGGTGTATGTCTTGGAGCGACTCAACAGACTTCCACTTATCTTTATCGCGATGCGCTTGATCCTGAAGGCAATGTTTTCCAAGTGCGTACAAGCCTCGCGATGCCACAAGTTTAGTCGCTTGCGTTTCCCGTAGGCTTGACGCGATTTGGCGTCAGCAATCCAAAGTAATCGAGATCAACATAGCGCTCGCCACGCCACGACACTTGGCGTCGTCGACCTTCATGTTCGAAACCCAATTTTTCTAGTAGTTTGCGGCTCGCGATGTTTTCGATTTCTACTTCGGCTTCGAGCCGATGTAATTGCATACTGCCAAAGGCATGTTCAAATACTTTCTTGAGGCACTCTTGCATTACGCCCTGTCCCCACTGCGCTGGACTGAGCCAGTAGCCGATATCGGCATTGCGATTGTAGTGATCGATCTCGTACACACCGCAGGCACCAAGCAATTGTTGCGGATGATGATGGGGGCAAATCGCCCACCAAACGCCGTTGCCATCGTTTTCTAGACCACGATACCAGTCTATCTGTTCTTGCGTCGCTTGTTCGCTTTGATAAGAAATGCCGTAGTGGGCATTGACCCGTGGATCCGATAAACCCTCATACAGCGCGCGCAGATCAGCTTGCAAGATCTGGCGCAGGATAAAGCGCTCACTACGGAGTTCGGGGAAAGGCAAAATGGCATGCATAGCTTGGCGTGCGGATGAAAAGGTTCGAGAGCATGAGAAAGTCTAACTGAATTCAACTCCCCCGCGAGAATAAGGTCGCAAGCCTTACTACTAAATTGACACAAAACCCGCTACTCATCGGTTTTTTCTTGTCATTTCATCTCGATCTCCTTACAGTTCATCGGTCGTATCAGATGCATATCGGCCGATCGCACTCTTGCTGCCTACGCGTCGATACAAAAAATGAAGTTTTCAAACTCCGGTCACAGCTCACGAGCCTTTGCGTACTGTACCAAGTTGAAATGATAAAAACGGGGAAAACTATGTGGTGGATAGGTGCATTAGTCGGACTTGCCTTAGGCATAGCCAGTGATCGGGGCTCAGCTTTTGCCTATGGTTTTTTTGGACTCATCTTTGGCGTTTTGGCTAAGATTAGTCTCGAGAGTCAGCTCAATAAACTTAAAGATGCCAACATGACTTTGCACGAACAGGCCGCGGCGGCAATGCGCGACCTGCGTGCAACGATTGCTGGATTGGAGTCGAAGATTGCGCGCCTCGAAGAAGAGTTACGTCGCTTCAAATTGCAGACACGCGAGCCAGTAGTGCCGCCAGTCGTGCCGCCAATGAAGGCAGAAGCTGAAGTGCAAGCTGAATCAAAGGTGGCAGCGCCAAGCAGCACAGACTTGCAGTCTCCACAACCTATGCCTGCGGTAGATGCGTTGAATGCATTAAATGCTTTGGTGCCAGAGAAGGTGTTGCCAGAGCAGCCTGAAACCGCATTGACGGAGCCTCTGATGTTGTTGGAAGTGCCGCAGCTCGAAGAGGAGAAGAGCGCGGCACTCAGTATCCCTAAAGAACAAGCGATGGCCACGGTACAAGTGACGCCTGAACCTGAGTTGAAGACGATCGTTCCTGAACCCGCACCAGCGATTAAGGCCGCGCCAACTGCGCGCAAATTGCCTGCGCCGAAAAAGCCTGCCGAACCTGAAAAACCATTACGTGAACGTTTGCCTGCACCACTTGCAGACTTCATTTATGGTGGCAACCTCTTGGTCAAAGTCGGTATCCTGATTTTATTCCTTGGTATTGCTTTCTTATTGCGTTATGCGGCCGAACGCGTGACGGTGCCGATCGAAACGCGTTATGCCGGTGTGCTCTTGAGTGGTTTGGCGATCCTGGTGTTGGGTTGGCGCTTGCGCGAGAAGCGTCGCGACTATGCGCTGAGCTTACAAGGCATGGCGATTGGTGTGTTCTACTTAACCGCGCTGTCGGCGTTGAAAGTCCACCAGCTCATCACACCAGAAGCGGCCATGAGTTTCCTGCTCGTGGTGTCAGTGCTTAGCGCCGCATTGGCGGTCTTACAAAAAGCACCGGTGCTAGCCATCGTCGCTGCTTTAGAGGGCTTTGTCTCGCCGGTCTTGACTTCGACCGGCGCCAATCGCCCTCTGGGCTTGATGACGTATTTGGCGATACTCGATATCGGTATCTTCTTGGTCGCTTGGTTTAATGCTTGGCGCGTTTTGAATTTGATTGCCTTTGTTGGCACCTTTACGTTGGCAGTCGGTTGGGCCGATAAATTTTATACGCCCGCCGACTATGGCTTGATCCAACCGTTCTTGATTTTCTTCTTTGTTTTGTTCGCCTTGATTGGGGTCTTATTTGCACGTCGAACCTTGTTGGAAGCTAAGCATCAAGCGGTGTTAGATGCGGCGAACGCAGACGGTGGGGCAACGCCATTGACGGGTATGAAATTGGTCGGTCGCGTCGATAGTGCCCTGGTGTTTGGCAATCCCTTAACTGCTTTTGGCCTGCAGTATTTGTTAGTCAAGCATACCGAATACGGTGCGGCATTTTCAGCTTTGGCGATCGCAGCTTTTTATTTGCTGATGGGACGGGTGATCTTCTCCAAACAAAGACAAGGTTTAGCCTTATTGGCAGAGGCTTATCTGATTGTCGCCGCAATTTTCGCGACCTTGGCGATTCCACTGGGTCTGGAAAGTACGTGGACCAGCGCAGCCTGGGCGGTCGAAGGTGCAGGTATGTTCTGGCTAGGATGTCGCCAGCAACGCCCTTACGCTCGTGGCTTTGCTTATTTGGTGATGGCCGGTGCGACTTACAAATTGCTGCACGCGATTAGCATCGTCACCACACCACAGCAACCGCTTTTGCAGGGTGCATTGTTAGGCCCGGTCCTGCTCGGCCTCAGTGCCTTGGTGATGTGGCATTTGCATCGTCGTCGTGAGGCCAGCACCATTTCAAGCTGGGAAGCGCCATTTGCACGTTTATTGCCATGGCTAGGTTTAGGTGCTCTGACGCTCTTGCCATGGATGTTGTTGATCCCGAGTTTCGCAGCAGCTGCTTGTGCCGTGTTTGGCTTAGTCATCGGCGAAGCTAGTCGCCGTCGCGATTGGCCAGAGTGGCGAGCGATTGGTGCCGCGATTCAAGTTGGTGCGGTCTTGAGTTTTCTCTTAGGTTTGCATGTCGACACCAGCCCAGCTGCGCAAGGTTTCTTGGAAGATGGTTGGCGAGGTATGGTGCCGGGCATCGTGATCGCCTTGAGTATTTTGTTTAACGCAGGTCGCCGCATGATTTTGGTGAAACGTCAGGCTGAAGAAGCTGGGCAACCACCTGCGTGGACCCCGTTTGACGCAGTGGCCTCGATCAGTGGTTTTGCGCTCTTGCATTTGTCGATGCTGTTCGCGATCGACTTAACGCAAGCGGCCTGCATTTGGCCATTGACGGCGTTTGTCGTGCTTTGTGGCGCTTTGTATATGGCGCAAACACCATTGGCCGTGTTCGCCTTGTTTATGCAAGGTTTATCTGCAGTCTTGTATCTGCAAAGCCATCAAGAATCCGCATCGAATTTGTTCACGAATTGGAACTTCGCGACGCAGCTGAGTTTGGCGGTGGCGGCGATCTTGACAGCCGATCGTATGCGTCACGAAGCGCAGCGTATGCGCTTGGCGATTCAAGCTCTATCGACGCCGGAAGGGCGGGCGGAGCGTCGTCAAAGTTGGTTGAATCCTTGGTGTGAACCGGCAGTGATGCAATGGTTACCGCTGATCTGGGGTGTCTTGTGGTGGTTGATGGGCTGGAGTTTTGAATGGAATCTGAGCCTCAATCGCGCGGGTTCTAAGGATCTAGTGCCAGCCGCTGATATTGTCTTGGTCAGTATTTCGAGCATGTTGTTGATGGCACTGGCAGTTTGGCGCAAGTGGCCACAAGCGGCCAAACTCAATGCAGTGCAATTGCCACTGCTGTATTTGGCTTGCGGGTTCGCCGCCTTCCAATCTGTCTCACCCTTCATGCCATTGCAGCACGGTGGTTGGTGGGCATGGCCGATAGGTTTGGTTTGGTTCTATATTAGCCTGCGTAAACAAGAAAGCTATTTCTCTTTGCCGCACAAAGCGATCAGTTTGCAGCACGTGGTTGGCGCGTGGTTGGTGTTGTTCATCATCACCGCGCAAGTCAGGGGCTACTTTATTGACTTACGTGATTTGGGCGAAGCTTGGAATTTGTTGGCGACCATGTCGATTCCAGCGATCGCCTTGTTTGCGGTGAGCCGTCGTCAGCCATTGAAGATCTGGCCTTTGCAACCCCATCTCGCTTGGTATCAACAAACTGCGGCAGCGCCGATTGCGATTCTATTGTTGTGGTTCATCTGGGGCAGCAATCTCAATTCCGCCGGTTCGGCGACACCTCTGCCGTATTTGCCTTTGTTGAATCCGCTAGAGCTTGGTTTGTTCTTGAGTTCTTTTGCTTTGTTTATTTGGTGGCGTCAACTTCCTGAGCAAGCGGCAGTGCGCTTACCTTCACGATTAGCAGGCGCCGGCTTTGCGTTGACGGCGTTTGCGATCTTGACGTGCGCCGTGTTACGCGCGGTTCATCATTATGTGGGTGTGGATTGGGATGGACATGCGATGTTTGATTCGCGCTTGGCACAAGCGGCTGTTTCGATTACCTGGGCGATTACCGGTGTGGGTTTAATGATCTTCGGTAACCGTCGTTTGCAGCGCTTGGTCTGGATCGCAGGTGCGGCCTTATTGGCAATTGTGGTGGCGAAATTGTTCTTGATTGAACTCGCTGATCGCGGTGGCTTGTATCGCATCGTCTCCTTTATCGGTGTCGGTTTAGCGTTCTTGGTGGTGGGCTATTTTGCGCCAGTGCCGGTGAAAAAAGAAGCGGACGAATCAAGTTCGACAAAAGGTTCGACAAAAGGACCGGGCGCCAGTTTGTCAGAATCACGCGAGGAGGGAGTATGAGCACGATGATAAATGGCCGCTTTCGTACCGCTCCCGTGCTGCTCTCGCTGTTTTTGGGAAGTGTGGCTTTGAAGGTCGGTGCCGAGGTAAGGCAAGCGCAGATTAACTTGCCCGCGAATGCTAGAGCCCAGCCCTACCATAGCCTAGCGCTACCTTTGAGTGTTTATCGCGAGGCCAAAGACGGTCAATTGAGCGATTTGCGTATTCGTAACGCTAATGGCGAGCTTTTGAGTTACGCGTGGTTGAATTCGTCACAGCAGGTCGACGAGCAGCTCCAATTGCTAAGTCAGTCGGTGGCGATTTTCCCTTTGCCTCCGCGTGAAGCAGATCAGGCGCAGACCACCCAGTTAGAGGTCATACAAAGTAGTGATGGCAGTCTGCGCTGGCGTAGTGAGAGTCGCGCCACAACAGTACAGCGCAAGGGTGTGAAGACCTGGATCATTGATGCCAGCGCCTTGATGCGAGCCGCAAAAGCGCAGGGAAAGCAGGGCAAACAGGATAAACTGGGCAACCATAGTCAAGCCCAGTTGGTGCAACTGCGATTACAAGTCGATGCAGCATTCCAAGGAGTCGCTGGGTTTGCTCTGGAGGTGAGTGAAGACTTGCAGCATTGGCGCCCGCTTGACGTGCATCCTCAGCTGGTGCAATTGCGGAATAAAGGCGAGGATTTAGAACAAACTGAGTTCTCCCTGCCGGCGGTGCGTGAAGCCTATTTGCGCCTCACTTGGGATGAGGCCAATAATGCGCCAGTATTGATCGGCGCCAAGATCGACGCGCAATACCAAGCGTGGAATTTACCAAAACTGCTGTGGACGCAGGGAATAAAACCTAGCAAATGCGATACGGTGATTTGCGAGTACGAAGTTCCCCGAAATATGCCGATAGATAGCCTGCGATTGCGCCTGCAATCGAGTAATGCGGTAGCGGAAGTTTTGGCATTTGGTTTAAATGATAGCCACGTTGAAGAACGTCATCATCTGCGTCACAGCCTTAATCCTTTGTATGTTCTGCGCCATCAAAAACGAAGTCCTCCTACAAGCTATGAGCAAGAAGACTATGTGACCGATTTCAAAGTGTTTCGATTGAAGCTAAATGGGAAAGATGTCGAAAGTGAGGCCGTGTCAGGCAATGGTCGAACCTATAAAACTATTCGCTTGCGTAGCTTGCCGAGCTTCACTGCTTTTGGCAGCACGCCACCTTTGTTAGAGCTTGGTAGTATGGAGCGGCAAATCGTGTTCTTGGCGCGTGGTGCCGAGCCCTATCGAATTGAATGGGGCGGTGATGAGAAGCAAGGTGCTGCAGTGAATATGAATGCTTTGATGCCAAATGATATCGTCATCGACTTTAGTAGTGGCGCAAGCTTGACCATGCTTGAGCACACTCACCCAAATTTGAGTTCGTATCCTAGTACCAGCGCTGCCGCCAATGCTGTTGCCGCTAGCCAGAGCGCAGAACAACAGCAGCAAAGAAAGTGGTGGCTGTGGCTATTATTGGCAGCCGCGGTCGGCGTCTTGGGCTGGATGGTATGGTCGTCTTTGGGCTCGATCGACAAAGCGAAACAAGAATCACCTTAACTCTGCTTTGGCGATCACAAGCCGTTCTGTCATCAGGGTGTCACACGTCTTGTTTACGCTGTGCGTATGGCACTCCCTTTTCCCAACCGCGAACGACTGATGTTATTCGACGCTGATGGCACGATTATCGATGCCTTCAGCGCCATCGACACTACCTTTGCCGCACATGGCATGGATATCGGCGAGTTAGAAGCTTTCCAGAAGCGGCGTAAGGTGTTTAAGTATGTTGGCGGTCTCAAAGAGTTTCCACTCAATATCAAGAAGCAATTGGGGAAAAAAAGTCGTCAGAAAATCTTAGGCACCTTGACCGAGGTGTATCGCGAACAGGCATGTCTCTATCCTGGTATGGCTGAACTGCTCAAGCAGATTCTCGCTGACAAAACCATACGCTTAGGCTTGGTCACGCGCAATGTCAGTCAAGAGCCAGAATTGACCATGGCGCATTTGTTTGCGCGTTACGACATCGATTTAACGGCCTTTGACTTCTTCGCTCACGTGCCTATGCGTGAGAGCAAGGCCAAGTATTTTCAACAGGCCCGCGAACATTTTCATATCAATCCAGCCAGAACTTTTGCTTGTGGCGACGAGCATAAAGACTACCTATCGGCGCTCGCCGCTGGTGCTCATCCGCTCGTGGTTTCATATGGGTTCGAGGACTATCAACGCCTCACAGAAAAATTCGCCATTCCACCGGTGCTGATCGCCCGTACCCCCGAGGAAATGTGTGCCAGAGTGAGACACACGCTCGATATTGTCTAACTATCTACAGTTTTTGCATCGAATTTGTACGGAGAAAATGTTAGTATTTTCATCGGTCGAAGTGAGCCGTTTCTTTATAGACTACGCGTATACCTTCGGGGGCGAGTTCGAAACTAATTTTGGGATTCTTGAACCTCGCTGTATGAACAAAGTCATGCTATTGAAAGAGGAAAATCCGATGAAAAGAATTTCTATGTGTAAATCGAGCATCAGTTTAGCGGTGGCTACAGCTCTATTGGTAGCCTGCGGCGGCGAGAGCTCGACCATTCGTAATGATCAAGGAGCAATGTTCGCCATGAGCGGACCGCCAGCAGCGGCACCGTCCGCAACAATCGCGACCTTTAGTGGACCACGTAATAACTACACGATCACTCGAACCACAACAGGATTCACAGTAAAAGACAATGTTGGTAGTGGCGGTACAGTGAGCTTGACCACCCAGACCGTTGCAAAATTTAGCGATGTTTCAATTAATCTTCTTATTGGCGATAAGTCAAAAACCTTACCTACGACGACTCTAAATTCCATCATCGAATTGTATATCGCGTTTTTCAATCGCGTCCCAGATGCTGATGGTCTCGCCTATTGGATAGATCAAGTTAACGCAGGGATGACAACCGATTCGCTTGCAAGTAACTTCTATAACGCGGCGATAAATTATTCGACCTTGACCGGTTATTCTAGTTCGATGTCGAATACAGACTTCATCAAGATCATTTACAAAAACGTTTTGGGCCGCACTGATGTTGATCAGGGTGGACTAGACTATTGGAATAGTGAACTCTCAAAAGGTACTAGTCGTGCCACGCTGATCAAGACCATCCTCAATGCAGCTCATGGTTATAAAGGAGATGCAACCTATGGTTGGGTAGCCGACTTGTTGGACAATAAAGTCTCCGTTGGTAGCTTTTTCTCAATCGAACAAGGCCTCAATTATTTGACGCCTGAGGAATCAATTACCAAGACTATGAACATCGTTTCCAAGATCACGCCGTCAAGTATTGCCGCTGCTAAGAGCACGATCAATATGAGTGATTCTGGATTTAATTTGAAATTGGAAGTGCCTTCTGGCGGCGGTTCAGGAAAAGGGTCTTCACGCGACTGCTATTCGTCAGACTTGTATCGTGTTGGCGTGACATACCGGATGGAAATGCAGTCGACAACTCTTCCATTGGGCGTAGTAAGCAATTATGCGGTTGACTACAAACCGACAGGAAACGTCGTCTTCAAAGGGGTCAACACCCAAGAATTATTGGCAACGACTTCGATTTCTACAGGACCTGCAGCTGGCACCACGAGCGCCATTAAGTCATATGCCGTGATCAATGCAAATGAGGCATACACCTATGGCACGAGCGTTGAAGTAAATCTTCCTGGCTTTGGTAGCTATACACAAATTAGTACCATGACTCCGCCACTCAAGACAGTGTTCGATATGGAAGTGAATAAACCATACACGCAAACATATACCGTCAAACAAGAATCTGTTGGTAGCCCATTTCCAATTACCTTGCCAGATACGACGCAAACTGATTCCATCACATTCCTTGGCCAAGAGTCGGTGACCGTGCCAGCTGGTACCTTCAATACCTGCAAAATGAAAACGGATAATCTAAATAATAATACGACCACAACAACATATTTGTGGTTGGTAGCATCTGGAAGTTATCAAGGTATGACAGCGAAAATTGAAACCGCTGACGGACAAGTGAAGACTGTTGCAACCAAGCTGACTATCTCTGGAAAGTAAGCTCACCTTTGTAAATGTGCAAGGGCTAGGGTGCTGAATCCTAGCCCTTTTCTTATGACAAATGTCATCTGAAATTGGTGGCACTTTGCTCTAATTCCCGCGCAATCATAGCGGCATACTGTCTCCATCAAAACTTTTACTGATTGGAGATCAACATGAAACTCACAAAAATCGCCCTCACTATCGCTTTGAGCCTGACCGCAGTGAGCGTGAGTGGCCTCAGCGAAGCGTCGACCCTGATTCAAAATGTACGTGTGTTCGATGGCCAAAAAATGCTGAGCGCACGCAATGTCTTGATCGACCAAGGCAAGATTATCAATCCCGACTTCAAAGCCAAAGTCACTGCTGACATGAAAGTGATCGATGGCAAAGGTCGCAGCTTATTGCCAGGTTTGATCGATTCCCATGTGCATGCCTACCAAGATCAAGACCTGCCTTTGCTATATGGCGTCACCACCCAAATCGATATGTTTACGGCGGTCCCTTTGATGCAAGAAGCCAATCAACGCTTGGCACAGGGCCATAGCAAAGATCAAGCGGATTTGATTTCCGCTGGCGTATTGGCGACTGCACCGGGCGGACATGGCACGGAGTATGGCTTTGAGATCGAAACCCTGACCAAGCCCGAACAAGCGCAAGCTTGGGTTGATAAACGGATCGCAGAAGGCTCGCACTTTATCAAGATCGTCATTGAACATGGCGGAGCGGGCTACAAGTTCAACTCTCTGGATATCGCCACTGTCGAAGCACTGATTAAAGCAGCCCATCAACGTAAAAAATTAGCGGTTGTCCACATCGGTACACTCGAGGATGCGAAGGCCGCCTTGGCTGCTGGCGCTGATGGTTTGGTGCACTTGTATGTTGGTAGCACGATCAGTGAAGAACAAAGCAAAGAGTTGATCGCTCTGGCCAAGAAAAATAAAAGCTTTGTGATTCCGACGATGAGTGTGTTGGAGAGTATGGCCGGTATCAAAGCGCAGGACGTGATGAACGATACAGGCATGATGGCTTATCTCACCAAGACCCAAACGCTGCCCCTCGGTGCACCTTACGGAAACGCTGAAAAGTCGCAGTTGATGGTTGCGCCGAAAAAGCTCAGTGCGGCGCTATATGCCGCTAAAGTACCTGTGCTGGCCGGTACTGATGCGGGTAATCGCGGCACCCAATATGGGATTAGTTTGCATCATGAATTGGCGGTCTTAGTTGATGCGGGTCTTAGCCCTAGCGCAGCGCTTGAAGCTGCGACTTCTGCACCAGCAAAAGCATTTCGCCTGAGTGATCGCGGCCGCATTGCGCAAGGCATGAAAGCTGATTTGATCTTGGTAGACGGAGATCCGAGCATCGATATCACAGCCACACGCAAGATTGTCGAAGTCTGGAAAGACGGCGAAGCGGTGTCTCCATTGCGTAACAAAAAAGCGGCCCAAGTGGCGCAAGAGCGTGCTGTCAAAAATAATCAGGTGAGTCTGCCTGCAGATGGTCGCATCAGTTTGTTCAACCCAGAAAAATTGGGAAGCCCTTTTGGTTTTGGTTGGGTGCCATCGAATGATGCGCCTATGGGTGGTAAGTCGACGGTTGAGGTGAAAGTCTTTGCCGATATGGATTTGGCGCAAAATGCCGTGCATATCGATGCCAATGTGAATGCGGGTTTCGCTTTCCCATGGGCTGGTGTGGCCTTCTTTCCCTCCGCACAACCAATGCAAGCTGCGGACCTGAGCGCGGCAAATACCTTGAAATTTAAAGTGCGCGGCGATGGAAAAACTTACACAGTCGGCTTCACCATGCAGGGTAGCTATATTCCGGTGACGGCGAACGTCGTTGCCAACAAAGAGTGGACGGAAGTCAGTCTGCCGTTGGCTGGCTTCAAGGGCTTGGATACGAGTATGATTACGATGTTGAGTTTTAATGCGGGACCAGTGCCTGGCCACTACGTGTTTGATCTGGCTGATGTACGTCTCGTCAAAGAATAAATCGAACGCAAACTTATCTGACAAGACCGTGCCATTAGCTCGGTCTTGTTCTTTGCAGATTGTCGGTGCATGGCGGAGATGATAAACAGCATGATGAATAGCTTACGACGTTGGTGGACGGCGCCATGGTTGCCACCACAATATGGCAAGGCGCCATTCTTTTGGATGCTGTCATTCGGCATATTTGGTTGGCGCTATTTTTATATTCCGCCGAGTGGCTTAGAGGTGCTGTTGGCGGCGATCAGCATCATTGGCTTTGTACCTATCTATATCTATAGTTTCTGGACCAATGGCTGGCGCGTTGCGGTGTGCATTGCGATTACGACTGCGATCGGAATCGCTTGGGCCCCGTACAATTTTGGTGGATCCAGTTTTGTGATTTTCGCGGCGACCATGTCCTCGCGGTTTCAAGAGAAGCGTCACGCGTTTCTTAGTTTGTTCTTGGTTTTAGCTTCCACTGCATTACTGAGTTATCTGCTGCAACTCCAAACTTATTTCTGGATCCCTGCGGTGATTTTTAGTATTCCAAGTGCGCTTGGTGCGATCATTGGTGAGCGTTTGCAGCGTGCGAATGCCAAGTTGTTTCGTAAGCAGGAAGAGATTGAACATCTGGCTTCAGTTGCCGAACGTGAAAGGATCGCGCGTGATCTACATGATCTGCTCGGGCATACTTTGTCGGTGATTACCTTGAAGGCAGAGTTGGCACGCAAGCTTCATGATCGTGATGGTGAAGCCTGTAAAAAAGAGATCGCCGATATCGAACAAACCGCACGTCAAGCTCTGGCTGAAGTCCGTCAAGCCGTGCTCGGTTATCGCGATCAGGGATTGGCGCATGAATTACGCGGCGCGCAGAATGCCTTGGAATCGGCTGACGTCGTGTTCGAATCGACGGTCGAAGTGGAGACACTGCCGCCTGCAATTGAGAATGTCGTCGCCTTGGCTTTGCGAGAAGCAGTCACCAATATTATTCGCCATTCCGATGCCAAACATTGCCGTTTCCACTTACAGCAAATACGTGACCGTATTCACGTATCGATTGCCGATGATGGTAGCCTCTCGAGTGAAAAAGAAAATGCGATTAAACGTGGCAATGGCTTGAACGGCATGAGTGAACGTGTACGCGTCTTACAAGGCGAATTACAAATCGAGTGTAAGCAAGGCTTGACCTTAAGGTTAAGCTTACCTTTGCATGCCGCCGAAGTGGCTTAGGAGAGAACAATGATCAAAATCATGTTGGCCGAAGATCAAGTGATGGTCGCAGGGGCCTTGGCTGCACTCTTGAAGCTCGAAGGTGATATTGAAGTTTTAGGTCAAGCGAAGAATGGCAAAGAAGCGTTGACCATGTGTGAGCAACTCAAACCTGATGTTGTGATCACCGACATCGAAATGCCTTTGATGACAGGTCTAGAATTGGCGGCCGAGATTGCTGAACGCAAATTGCCGAGTAAAGTCATTGTACTGACGACCTTTGCTCGTGCTGGCTATTTGAAGCGTGCGATGGCGAATGGTGTGCGTGGCTATATGTTGAAAGATGCACCTGCTGAAGATTTGGCAAAAGCGATTCGAACCGTCCATGCCGGCGGTAAAGCAATTGCACCAGAATTGGCGATGGAGAGTTGGGGCGGTCCGCAAGATCCTTTGAGTGAACGCGAGCGCCAGGTTTTGCGCTTGGCAGGCACAGGATCGACCAGCGGTGAAATCGCTAAAGTCATGCACTTATCTGAAGGTACGGTGCGCAATTATTTATCGGAAGCGATCAGCAAACTTAATGCGAAAAATCGGGTCGAAGCCTATCGCATGGCGCGTGATGAAGGATGGTTGTAAGCTGAGGTTCGCGCGATTAGTTTGCTTTGATAGGAGGATGCAATGATACGTGTTACGGGTTTTTATCGTTGGGCTGAGGGTGCACATTTTGATCACAGCTATTTCAACTCTGAACATGCGCGCATCACGCGTGAAGCCTTGCAAGATCTTGGCTTATTGCGACTTGAGAGTGATCAATTCTTATCGCCTCACGCACCGCAAAATGGCGACGTGATCGCCACTACCAATGCGTATTTCGCGAGTCTAGAAGCGGCACAGCAAGCCCTAGCCAAAGCGGGGGCCATCTTGATGGCGGATGTTGCCAACTACACCAATCTCAAACCTGAAATTCGTTTGAGCAAAGTGAGCTCACATGTCTGATACTTCCTTAAGACTAAGCGTTGTCAGTCCCGCCAATGCGCTAGAGCTGTTCGAATTTGAAATGCGCAATCGTACTTTTTTTGAGAACCGCATCAATGCCCGACCACCAGAGTTCTATACCCAAGCGGGGGTTGATAGTGCAATTCAGGTTGCATTGCACCAAGCGCGACAAGATCTGGCATATCAATACCTGATCTGGTGCGGAGAAGAACTGGTGGGGCGCGTGAATCTAACGCAAGTTAGACGTCAGCACTTCCATTCAGCAGTGTTGGGTTACCGTATCGGAGAAGAATTTAATGGTCGTGGATTTGCCAAACAGGCGGTGCGCATGGCACTACAAAAGGCCTTTGAGACGCATCATCTACAGCGTGTCGAGGCATGCGCTAGACCAGAAAATATCGCTTCTATCAAAGTGATGTTAGCCAATGGCTTTGTGCAATACGGACACTCCAAACGTAGCTTTGAGTTGCATGGTAAGTGGTTTGATACGCTACATTTCGAAGTGCATAAAGAGTCTTTTGTATAGACGTAAAAAAAGCGACTTAGCAATAAGTCGCTTTTTTTTGTGCTAGAGAACTCTCTAGCACAACCATCATTATTTGCCTGCGCGCAGTGCTTTTCCAACATGGGAATTTTTGCGGCTGTACAAAAAGTAAATCACCAAACCGATACTGCCCCAGATTGGCAAGACCAATTGAGCAACGGTTGGCAAGCTGAAGAACAAGAACAAAGTACCTGCTGCAGCGATTGGTGCAACCACCCACACCATTGGTGTTTTGAACGGACGGTGACGGTTTGGATCTGTTTTACGCAAGACCAATACCGCGATTGAAACCATGAAGAACGCGAACAAAGTACCGGAGTTCGAGATATCAGCCAACTGACCAACTGGGAAGAAAGCAGCTGCAATCGCAACGAAAATACCAGTCACAATCGTCATCAACCATGGTGTTTTCCATTCTGGATGGATGTCAGCCAATTTTTCTGGCAAGAGACCGTCACGTGCCATCACGAAGAAGATACGTGTTTGACCGTAGATCATCATCAAGATCACGCTTGGCAAAGCGATACTTGCTGCCAAACCGACCAATTTGGAAACCTGCTCGTAGTGCAGTTTACTTAAGACTTCAGCTAAAGCTTCGTGTGAGCAAACGATAGGAGCGTTACCTTGGTTTGCTAATTCTACGCAACGTGCAACAAATTCTGCAGAATCAGGCGACAAGACTGCGCCAGCTGCGGAAGTGATAGGCTGGGCGCCAACCGAGCCGACGACACCCGCTGCCACCAACATATAGAACACGGTACAAATACCCAAGGAGCCGATCAAACCAATTGGTACGTTACGTTGTGGATCTTTGGTTTCTTCTGCTGCGGTGGACACAGCGTCAAAGCCAACGTAGGCGAAGAAGATAGAAGCAGCCGCACCGACAACACCAACACCACTACCTTGAGTGCCGAGCCAGCCATTTGGCAGCATTGGTGTGAAGTTTTCACCATTGATTAATGGCAAAGTGATGACGATAAAAGCAGACAAAGCAGTGACTTTCACAGCGACTAAGATCGCATTGACTTTGGCACTTTCGCTCGTACCTTTTACCAACAACATGGTGATGATGAGCGCCACAATAATTGCAGGTACATTGACAATACCATGCGTGAAATCAACGGTTGGCATGAAACCATTCATGGACCAAGATGGGCCGCGACTCAAGAGTTCTGGTAGTGCGAAGCCCGTGGCTTTCTGAACCAGTCCCATCACATAGCCCGACCATCCCACGCACACCGCCGAAGCTGCGACCGCGTATTCAAGTACCAGCGCCCAGCCCACTGTCCAAGCTAATAATTCACCCATGACCGCGTAGGTATAGGTATAAGCGGAGCCGGAAACTGGTGCCATTGCCACCAATTCGGAATAGCACAGTGCTGCGACCGCGCAAACAAAGCCTGCAATCACAAAAGAGTACATCATGCCAGGGCCGGCTTTTTGTGCCGCTGCCGCTGTCAAGACGAAAATACCTGTACCGATGATGGCACCGATACCCAACATCGTTAGTTGGAGCGCACCCAACGAGCGATGCAAAGACTTTTTCTCGGCTGTTGCCAAGATGTCGTCTAGTGATTTAACGCGATCAAAAAGCATAGTGTTTCCTTAAGGCAAATACAAATTTGGGATTTCTTATTCCCTCTAGGCAAGTGTGTTCCATACTCACAAAGGGGATCTGTTTTGACAAACAGCGTAACATACGCGATTTATAGCTAAACAGTAAAGGGAAAAAAGCGCTCAAAGCGCCTTTTATGTGAAAAATCCTGCACTGCATAGCAGCATCACCACGCTTTGTTGTATTCCGTGCCTACCGTGATGTGAGCTCGCGTCGCTGCTGCTCTTAGTCTACTTTGATGGAAAATAGTTCATTTGATTTTCTCTTTGGAAATGAACTGCCTTGTTCGTGATTTCTATGGTTTCGTTTAATGAGAAATTTCCTTTCGACCGTTTGTCTGCTGGTTTTACTGCTCCCAAGTTATTCGTGATAAAAATTGTTGTGCAAACCTTGTTTTGATATATATTCGCGACCGCTATCGATTGTGTGGTGCATGATAAGTCTTACCAATTTGTTTTGGGTTTCAGGAGGACATATGAGTTTTTTCCGACTTTTTTCTTTTTTCTTAATGACGATGATGTTCTCGAATGCTTTGAGTGCTGAACAGCAAAAGGCTTCGGCGTCAGTAATTAAGAATGAGAAATCCATATCAAAGCCAATTTTGTTTGAGATCCAGCTACCTAAGGCGGAGCATACGTCAGATGGCAAAAATCAGCCAAAGGCATACATATTTGCCTCGATTCATATCGCAAAGGCAGATTTCTATCCACTTCCGGCAGTCGTTTCAAGAGCGTATAAGCTTTCCGACACGGTTGTCGTTGAGGCCGACATTTCGAAGAGCGAGCTCAATAATGATATGGTGAAGAAGCTCAGCTATTCTGCCCCCGATAAATTAGAAAATCATTTGAGCCCGAGTACTTGGAAAACTTTAGTTGAACTGACCGGAGAGGTCAGTACACAGTTTCAACCCTACGCAGCGACCATGGTGGCGATGGGCCTAACGATCAATGTGGCGCAGCAACTCGGCTACGAGCCTAAACAAGGTTTAGACTTATATTTCATCACTCTTGCTAAGAAAGATAAAAAGGCGATTACTGAACTAGAAGGTGTAGGTTTTCAGACGGATGTGTTGGCTGCACTGAGTGATGCGGAGAGTGATGCGATGTTGGCTTCAACCCTAGAAACTTTCAAGAAAGGCCAAGTGCAAATCGAGTTGAATAAGATTGCCGCCACTTGGAAGGCTGGTGACTTAAAAGCCCTAAGCAAAATCCTGCGAGACGCCGGTAATCGTGATATTGGTTCGCAAAAGTTAATGAAGGCTTTGATCGACGATAGAAATCCGGTGATGGTCGAGAAGATCACGAAGATGATGCGTGAAGAGAAAAAATTATTTGTAGTTTTAGGCGCTGGCCATTTTGCTGGTGAGGCATCTATCCTAGATCTCTTGCGTCAACGCGGTTTTAGTGTGAAGGCGCTATAACAGTTTGAGTGGATGAGTGGGCCTGCGCCCAATTGAGCGTCGTGCTTAGAGAACTTTCGAAAGAGTTGTGCATTGAAAAATACGGAGTCTACCGCGGCAGATTTTGAATTGCCCGAATACCCATGGTTGCCCTTCGAGACGATTACAGAGCTTGAAGGCTGGATGGAGCTTAATAATCAAGAGCTACAAAAACACTTAGGCAATACACCTACCGTTGGACAAGGCATCTGTCTGCGTTTGATCCATGGTGGCGAAATCTATGTGCACACCAATTCGGACGGTGATGTCTTGCTTGACGTCACAGAAGAAGCCGAATGGGTGGCCCCGGTAATTACGGCCTGCACCAAAGTGCAAGCACCGCGCGGACAAATTTGGTTGCTGCCGCAATTTTCGCTGACACCGCTGTTATTGGGTCTGAACAGTTTGATTGCGGCGACGCGTTTGGTTCTTAAGCACGCATATCGGATGGGGCGCTAGACAGGCGAAGCACTTTACGACCGCCTTGTTTCAAAATGTAATCCTAGTTGGCAACATAGGGTTTCGTGCTAGCATGGCCGTATTGAATAGAGAAAGGATGCTTTATGAAATCAGCTCGAAGACTCACTCTCATGTTGGTAGTGTGTTTCAATGCGACCATGGTGGCGCCGGCGTTGGCCCAAGAGCCAACTCAGCTGGCCTTTGAGCTGCCAACCCAGAAAGCCAAAATTAGTCTCAAAGAATTGGCGGGTAAAGTCGTGTATGTCGATTTCTGGGCATCTTGGTGTGGCCCCTGCAAGCAGTCCTTTCCCTTCATGAATGAGCTGCAAAAGAAGTATGCATCGGCAGGATTGCAAATCGTCGCCATCAATGTCGATAAGTCGCGCGACGATGCCGCGATTTTTTTGAACAAAAATCCCGCCCAATTTGCGGTCGCTTTTGACAGTGAAGGCACCGTGCCAGCGCAATACAATGTAAAGGGCATGCCGAGCAGCTATTTGCTTGGTCGCGATGGGAAATTGATCTACGTGCACCGTGGCTTCAAGGCGCAAGATCAAGCCGAGATTGAAGCGAAGATTCGCACCGCACTGGGCATGTAGATTAAGCCCCAACTTGTTGGGTTGACGGTCGGCAGTGCCGGTTCTCGATCAAGAAACAGAAACGCCAGCGAGTCTTTATTTCGCTGGCGTTCTTTATTGCGCGATTGCTGATTTATCGCATGTCTTATTGCTTGACCACGCCGTTACGATCGATCGTTACCATCCGCGAGCCATTTTTGATAGTAGACGTGTCGGTCGCTGCATTGGCAGCCTTCACATTGACGTTGGCTTCACCGGGACCATTGACCTTGACCGATGCCAATTCCAACAACAGGTTTGAAGCATGAAGGTCACCGGAGCCGTTCAAGGTCGCAGTTAATTTTTTCGCGCTACCACGCAAAGTCAGGCTGCCAGGGCCATCAGCGACGATGTCGATTTTTTCGGCATCAGCCAAATCTGCTTCGAAATCACCAGAGCCGCTGACGTCGACTGTCAAATTACCTTTGATGACTTTCAAGTTGAGGTCGCCAGGACCACTATTGTGAATTTCTGCATTGCCGATTTTGAGACGACTCGCGTCGAAATTACCTGAACCACTTGCCTTCAGTTTCAGCTGTTTGGTTTCGCCAGCGAGATTAGCTTCGCCTGGACCGTGCATGGTAATCTCAGCCATATCGGCTTGAATTTCATCTATCGATAAATCTCCGGAACCTGACATCTCGACTTCAATATTCTTGGTCACGCCGCGTAAATTGACGCCGCCTGAACCGTGCATTTTGAGTTTGCTACTTTCGCTGTTGAGCTTGGCGATATTGAGATCTCCGCTGCCATTGATTTGCACGACTAAATTTGAGCCAACTTCACCCAACTCAGTGTCGCCGGAACCATTCATTTCAATGTCCAGTTTCTTCACAGTGAGTTGGCGGAAATTCACATCACCACTACCGTTGGCGCGGAACGTCAATTCACCAACGCTGCCGCTTGCTTGTACATCCCCAGAACCTTCGTTCAGGAAATCTAATTTGTCGCTGTGCAGTTGACGAATCTCCATGTCACCACTGCCAGAGTTGGTAATCTTCTTGAGAGCGGCCACATGGATCTTCACGGTGGTGGGTGTATGACCCCAAGAGAAGTGGAAGCTACCGCGACGTTTATTGCGAATCACTAAAGTGCCATCTTCGACGGCGGTTTCGACCTCTTTGACAAAATTATCGTCGCCTTCGACCTCAACACTATTTTTGCCGTCGACGATCAGCAAAACATTGAAAGGTGAGCTATTGTGAATCGCATCGAACGAAGATGCTTGGCGATTTTCACTGATGATTTTGCCGCTGCCTTTGATACTGTCGTCATTGATACTGATCTCACAGCCGCTCACTGCAACACCGAAAGCCATCACAATCGCGGCACTCATAACTAAACGTTTCAACATCTCTGCCCCCTGAATAAAAATGTGTCATCCAATAAAGTGGATTTCTTAAGTCTGAAGTCTACGTGAAGCGTTTAGCAATTGCAGTGGCTTAGCGACAGAATGCAAAAATCGCGGTGTCAAAGGTCGAAATCGCGGAGGGGAAGCTTTACAATGCAAGGCTATTGCTATTTTGATGCTAAATTTCAGAGAAAGGACTTCGCACCATGCAAAGAATCAAGATCAGCTCGGCCGACGGCGCCAATGCGGAGCTGTTAGAGCATGGGGCACATCTGTGTTCATGGCAACCCGCTGGTGGCGGTCAACAATTGTTCTTAAGCGCGAAGTCCGAATTTGGCACCGGTGCAGCAATACGCGGAGGTGTGCCTATCGTTTTCCCACAATTCTCAGGCATGGGTGTTTTACCAAAACATGGCTTCGCTCGAAATGCGCAGTGGACGCACGTGCGCTCCGGGCAGACCGAACAAGGGGCGGCGCAGGCGGTGTTTGAATTGAGAGAAAATATCGCGCGCTTGCTGTTGTGGCCGCACGTCTTTTGCGCCGAGTACACGGTGACACTGGCTGGTGATACCTTACAGCTTGATTTTAGCGTGAGCAATACCGGCGACACCGCCTTTCAATTTACCACCGCTTTGCATACTTATTTCCGAGTTGTAGATATTCAAGCGACAGAGATTCATGGACTAGGCGGCCTGAGCTACCGCGACACAGTGAGCGGTCAAAACGCTTGTGTGCAGGAATCAGAGGTCTTGCGAATCGAAGGCGAAATCGATCGCATTTATGCCAATATTCAAGAACCCATTATTATCGCCCAGGCTGATCAAGAGCTTGAGATTACACAGACCGGCTTTGCTGATGCTGTGGTGTGGAATCCGGGCGCAGAAAAATCCGCCGCCTTGTCTGATATGGAAGAGGGGGGATATCAACGCTATGTGTGCGTGGAAGCAGGGAGCATTATGCGCCCGGTGATGTTGGAACCTGGCCGTCAGTGGCAGGGTATGCAACGTATTGTTTGGTCGCCACGCGCGTGATTGCGTGCGACTATTTCTGATGTACGACGAACACAATCGCCTGACCGTTTTTGGCAGCGTTGTTGTAGAAGCTTAGAATCTGTTGGAAGTAGTCCAATAGTTTCGCTCGTCCCATATCGCCTTCTTTCTGCCAATTCTCAGGGTAGATTTTACTGGCTTGCATTTGCTTGACGTCGTAGCGAGAAGTAAAGGTGCGCAGCGGGAAGTTTTGCAAGGCGTCGGCTATCGTTTTGACTTCTTCAGGCATGAATAAATGGGCTGGTCCAAAACCGAGGTCATTACCAATTTCGGCTCCTCCAAAAATAATTTCCCCAGCACCTGGCGATGGGCTCGAAGTTTTACCAGTAATCAAATAATGAATCGCGTGCCAAGAAGTGCCGATGTTGAGGGTGTTGGCAGCTGGGCTCTTGAAAAGCACTTGTTCCAACGCACGTTGATTACGTTTGATATCTGGTACTTGTTTGGCGCTAATAGCGACCATGCTCATGCGCATCTCCGCGAGAACAGGAGCGGTTACGAACAGCGATAAGCATGCAATCAAAAGGAATCGGGCGAAAGTTTTCATGGTGAAATTATTCTACGCTTTTTTCGCTAACGGTGCTTTAAATGTGGCAAAAATGGCGCTTTGTTTGATAAAAACTAATTTGATCGGTATTTGAGTACCCTCGTCGGGGGCGCATTTCGAGACGTATTTCGTGGGATAGTTTGATTCGACCAATGTGCGCCTTGCTCCTCGCTTGCTGTCATCGGTGCGGCATGAGCCGTCGTCCCACTGCCGAGGGCAGGCTCGAACTCATTTTGACACGGGACACGATAAAACTATGGCAGCAGAAGGTTCGTGAATGGAGGTGGTTGTGAAATATCAATGTGTTTTGTTATGTATGCATGGTATGGGCAAGTTAGAGCGAAGCGAATTCGGGTAGAAAGTCGTCACACCCAGATTTGCTTTAACGGCGCGTCTAGCGGCTGCGACTTTGGCAAAGATCTAAATTTCTCCAGAGGCAATCTACGATAGTGACATTGCCCAAGCTAGTGAGGAACGCGTTTGGCAAGCTATGGAAACCTTTGGTGGTTTGAATACAGGTTTCATACGTCGCAATACGATTAATCGCATACGCCGTTTTATTCTTTCAGGATTTTCAGGCGCTACCGCCTTCATCAGTAACCAAAGCTTTGATCAGTTTCAGCCCTATGAGGAAGTGCAAATCCGCATCCACCCAGTGTTGGAGCAGGTGCGTGAAGAATGTGGTGACGAGGTGCCAATTGTGGCCTTAAATCATTCCTTAGGTTGCCAAATCTTTTCCAATTATTTGTGGGATGCCCAACGTTATATGTGTGAGCGCGAAGCGGACGAGCTCGATCGTTTTCATTTTTTATGAACAGTGCGAGCATGGCTTATTAGTGGCTGCAATATTTCCGTGTTTGTTTCAGGTCTTCGAAATGTTAGTGCGGTGCAGACGCAGGCAGATGGTTATGATTTCGCTTGGCACAATTATTTCGATTTAGACGATGTGCTGGGTTACCCCTTAGCGCCGCTTGCCTGTCTGTACCAAGAGCAGGCCTCTCCACATGGGCAGTCGTATGCGACGGCGGTGAAAGATATTCAAGTCAACGCAAACAGTGGCTTCTGGGGAGCTTTGTTCGTGAGCTGGAACCCCATGTCGCATACTCAGTATTGGCAAGACAAGGAGATCATTGATGGTTTGGCGCCGTTTTTGAAATAGCATTGAAATCTTAGGGACAGACATAGTCTTGGATCGCGAGCGGGCCGATGTACATCGATAAGTAGATAAAAAACAGTTCCACCGAAGAAATCTTCCCAGAATCTAGTTGCAAATGCGAATAATTCTCATTTATAATTGCATTTAATCCGGCAAGCATCTTGCCTTTCCTTCTTGCGATGAAAATGAGAATTTCTATGAAAAGTACATCACGAACTGTTTTACGGACACTGCCTTTGATGTTGGCAGTTGGTTTTTCAAATGCCTATGCACAATCGGCGGACAAGCAGGAAACCAAGCTCCCAGAAATTCAAGTCACGAGCGATAAAGAAGCGAAGTACGTGGTGAAGCAAACTAGCACCGCAACCAAGACCGACACCTTATTGCGCGACACGCCGCAAGCGATCACCGTGGTGACGCAAGAACAGATCCGTGATCAGGCAATGCAAAGCATGGCGGATGTGATTCGTTATGTGCCGGGAGTCGTCACCGCGCAAGGCGAGGGTAATCGCGACACCGCAGTATTCCGTGGCAATAGTTCTACCGGTGATTTTTTTGTAGATGGTATTCGTGATGACGTTCAGTACTATCGCGACTTCTACAATATCGAAAGCGTAGAAGCTTTGAAGGGTTCGAATGCGATGATCTTTGGTCGCGGTGGCGCAGGTGGTGTGATTAATCGCGTGACTAAGCAAGCGCAATGGACACCAGTTGCTGAGACATCTTTGACTTTGGGTTCATGGAATAATCGTCGCCTGACCGCTGATGTTGGTCGTGCCTTGGATCAAAACTTCGCCTTCCGTGTAACGGCGATGGCAGAAAATTCAGAGAGCTATCGCAATGGCTACAGCCTCAATCGTGCTGGTATCAATCCAACTTTAGCGATTCGTGCAGGTGACAATACCAGCGTGGTATTGGGCTATGAACATTTCCGCGACGACCGTACTGCCGATCGTGGTGTGCCTTCGTATAAAGGGCGTCCTCTCGCCGTTGATGCCTCGACCTTCTTCGGCAATGCCGAGATGAGCCCAACTTGGTCTCGCGTCGATGCTTTGACCTCGTATATCGATCATGATTTTGGAGGCGGTGTGAGCTTGCGCAATCGCACACGCTATGCCAACTACGATAAGTTTTACCAAAATATTTTCCCCGGTGCGGTCAGTGCCAATGGCCAAACTGTAGCCTTGAGCGCATACAATAATGCGACGCAAAGAAGTAATCTCTTCAACCAAACAGACCTCATCTTTGATCTGAATACAGGCACCTTCAAACATAAGATCATTGCAGGTCTTGAGCTAGGCCAACAAAAGACAGACAACTTCCGCAATACTGGTTATTTCCCGAGCGTCGGTGTGAACGCGACGTCGATCAGTGTGCCGATCAATAATCCCTACACCAATCAAGTCGTATTCCGCCAAAGCGCGACCGATGCTAATAACTCAGGTGTGGTCGACACCGCGGGCATCTACCTACAAGACCAAATCGAATGGAATGCACAATGGCAAACCGTGGTCGGCTTGCGTCGTGATCGCTTCGCGGTTGATTTCCTCAATCGTCGCACTAACGACAAAATCAATGTCACCGACACCCCGGTATCTCCACGCTTAGGTTTAGTCTTCAAGCCATTCGAAGCCTTGTCGTTCTATGGTAGCTACAGCATCGCTTATGTGCCACGCGCTGGTGACCAACTCGCTTCTTTGACCGTAACGAATAAAACCTTCGATCCGGAAAAATTCAAGAATCTGGAACTTGGTGTGAAATGGGATGTGCTGAAAGATCTAAGTCTCAGTGCAGCGCTGTACCAGCTCGATCGCAGCAATGTTGCTATCGCCGATCCTAGCGATAGTACGAAGACGATTCTGGTCGATGGCCAACGCAGCAAAGGCGTGGAATTGTCCGTCACGGGCAATGTTTCCAAGGACTGGAGTATCACCGGTGGTTATGCTTACCAGGACGCGAAGATTACGCGTACTCAGTCCGCAACTGTCTTGGCTGGCGCACAGTTAGCGAATGTGCCGAAACACAGCGCCTCTTTGTGGAATCGCTATGATCTAAACGCAAATTGGGGTCTTGGTTTGGGTGTGATCTATCGTGGTGAAATCTATCCTTCGACCGATAACACCGTGCTCGTACCGGCCTTTACTCGCGTCGATGCGGCGGCCTTCTATAACTGGAGTCCAAAGCTTCGTTTCCAACTGAATGTGGAAAATCTCGGTGATAAAACTTACTGGGCATCTGCTAACAGCAATAACAATATCACCCCAGGTTCGCCACGCGCATGGCGTGTTACAGCTTCATACAAATTTTAAGCTTGAATTGGTGTTAAAAAAGGGCCGTTCAAACTGATGAACGGCCCTTTCCATTGCGGTACGACCTATTACCGACCAATATGCTTCGCTAGGAAAGTTTCTAGTCGCTGGTAGAACTCAGTGCGATTCTTCGTGCTATAAAAGCCGTGCCCTTCGTTCGGAACCGCCATCCATTCAGGAGGGCGGCCGACTTTGATCAGCGCGTCGCGCATGGTCTCCGCATGATTGAAAGTCGCGCGCTTGTCATCCATCCCGTGTGCGAGGAAAACCGGTACGGTGATTTTGTCTGCATACTTCGCAGGTGAAAAAGAATCGAGCTCGGCTTTGTCGGTTCCAAGATAGCGAGTCATTACTGATTTAAATCGGCGATCTCGTGCCTCATCAGAGGAGAACATCAGGTTGAGGTCATAGACTCCGACATAGCCGATTGCACATTTAAACATTGCTGGTTCGCGCACAATTAGCATCAGAGCAGAGTATCCACCGAAGCTTGCACCAAAAGTACACATGCGGTTCGCGTCAATATTTGCTTCCCTGATTGCCCATTGAACGCCATCAATGATGTCATTTTGGATTTCCGAACCCCATTTTTTATACCCTTTGGACATAAAGCCGTTTCCTTTTCCACCCGAGCCGCGGAAATTTACTTGTAATACAGCGTAGCCACGACTCGCGAGAAATTGTGCATCAACATCGAAGAACCAATGATCGGCAACACCATGAGGTCCCCCGTGGGGAAGTACGATCAACGGTAGTTTTTGTGTTTGATCCTGAGTGCGCGGTAGCGTTAGGTAACCATCAATAGTTTGACCGTCGCGGCTCGTATAACGGATGGGGCGGCGTTCCGCCATTTGATCCGGGTCCAACGCCTGACGATTCGCAAACAAGGGGAAGGCGCGACCATTTGTTTGGTCAAGGATGAAAAAGGACCCAGGTTCCTTGTCGCTGCTCACAGAGAAAAGTAATTTCTTACCATCGTCGGTGTAATTGATGAACTCCACAAAGTTACCGGGGAATTTACTGCTCAGCATCTGATGCTGCTTCGCTTCAACTGAGTTTGGAGCCAGGTAGTTGACAGTGGGAATTCCTACGTTTGAGGCAGCTAAGAACGGTGCATTCGAACTGCGACTGAACATCACAATGTCAAATTCGCCCTTGCTGGCCTCAGCGACGATGACACGTTCACCGGTCGCTAAGTTCTGGCGAACAATTTTTGCTGGCTCGTTGGTCTTGCGATAAAAAGCGTAAAATTCCTTGTCATCTTCGGTGAAGGCAATCGGTCTGAGAAACCCCTCATTTTGTTGATAGCTCACTTTATTCCATTCACCGCTTGCATCATCAAATCGATAGAGTATCGACATTCCGTCCGCGTCCGAGCCTGCCGCAAAACGCGGAGTCCCATCGTTTTGGATCACAAACCTAGCATCGGGTAAGCCAATCGTAGCTAGAAGCTTGCGATTGCCGTTCTTCGAATCGACATCGTAGAGCATACTGCGTTCACCCTGCCAGAGATTAGTTGTCATAAAGAAGTGACCGTCCTTCGCCTTCGAAATTGCTTCCACATAGCCGCTTCCATAGTTATCGTCATATTTGGCCGCGATGCGAGTGAGGCGCGCATTGTAGCCATACAAATAAGTTTGATTTTGACCGTCAAAGTCCATTGCAAATAACTCGCCAGTTCCCATTGGCCGTTCAGCCGATCCAAATTCTTTCGCTTTGGTGACAATGAGGCGTGTATTGGAAACCCAGAGGTATTCATTGGGCACTTCGAAGATTGGCATTTGGACGGCGCCTTGCTCCTTCATGTCGGGTAGCGAATAAACGACAATAGTTGGTACAAAGCGACCGTTCAAAGGAAGCCTAACGGTTAGTGCGAGATACTTGCCATCTGGTGACAGTCGCGGTTTGGCATATTGATCTTCTAAGACAAAGTTCTCGATCGGTATTAGTTTGTCTGCGGCACGGCAGGTGATGATCGGATTGACTAGTAAGCAAACGAGGCCCAGGATCGTGGCACGTAACATGAAGAACTCCTGAATATACATTGAGGAACTCATTATTCATTCGATTAGATTCGATGTCAAAAAACTTATGGCTTAACAATGACACAGCGAAGCCAAGCAAACTTACCTGGCATCGATACACTGTGCTACAAAAAATCGCTGGGGGAAGGGAACCATTTAGCGCAGTTTCGATCGAAGCCAGCTTCAAGGTCGAAATCACCTTGAGATCCACAGTGACAGATATCTGGCCTAAACAATAAGGAAAAAATATGCGCTTAATTAGTTTGTTAGTGTGCTCTTTGGTTGCGGGCGTAGCCCTGCCAGCCATAGCAGCCGATGAAAAAGTCGATCTGGCTTTGGTCAATAAGATTCGCGATGAAGGTACGAGTCGCTCAAAGGTGATGGAGACCTTGAGTGTCTTGACCGATGAAATCGGCCCACGTTTGACGGGTTCTCCTGCCTTGAAAAAAGCCGGTGAGTGGACACAAAAACAATTGACCGACTGGGGTTTGCAAAACGCCCAAGTCGAAAATATCGGTCCGTTTGGTCGCAGCTGGGTCTTGGAAAAGGCCAGCATGCGTATGGTCGCTCCAGGTAATTTGGAGTTGGTCGCGATTCCTAAAGCTTGGACACCAGGCACAGATGGTTTGAAACGCGGTAAAGCGGTGTATGCCAAGTTGGAAACAGAAGAAGATTTGGCGAAGTGGAAGGGTAAGCTGAATGGCGTGATCTTGTTCCGTGATGCGCCAATTGCGACTCCATTGCACATGACGGCTGATGCCAAGCGTTATACCGATCAGGATTTGAACGATATCGCTAACATGGAATTTGAATCAGGCCCGGCACGTGCTCCATTCGACGCCGCAGCGTTTGCTAAGCGCCAAGCCTTCAATAAGAAGTTATTGCCGTTCTTGATCGAAGAAAAAGTTTTGGCGACGGTCAATGTATCACGCGGTGACGACGGTACGATCTTTGTACAAGGCGGCGGTTCCTACAAAGCGGGCGAAGATACTGGTCCTGCGGCCTTCGTCATGAGCGCAGAGCACTACAATCGCATCTATCGCTTGTTGGAAAAGAAAAAAGACGTGATGTTGGAAGTGGAGAGCGCGGTCAACTTCAGTGATGAAGACCCAGCGAATTCCATCAACGTCTACGCCGAGATCCCAGGCACCGATAAGAAAGATGAAATCGTGATGCTGGGTGGTCACTTGGATTCCTGGCATGCCGGTACTGGTGCGACCGACAATGCAGCGGGCGTTGCGGTAGCAATGGAAGCGGTCCGTATGTTGAAAGCGATTGGCTTCAAACCACGCCGCACGATTCGTATTGCTCTGTGGGGCGGTGAAGAGCAAGGTTTGCTGGGATCACGTTTCTATGTCAATAAATATGTCGCATCACGCGCTGAATCGAATGATCCAGCCGATAAAGATGTCCCATCATTTATGCGTCGCAATACCAATCCATTGGTCTACAAACCGATGCACGGCAAAATTTCTGCCTACTTCAACCTCGACAATGGCGGTGGCAAAATCCGTGGTATTTACGCAGAGAACAATGCTGCTGTAAAAGCCATCTTCGATTCTTGGTTGGCACCATTCCATGATCTCGGCGCGAAGACCACAACGATGAAGAAAACCGGTTCGACTGACCACGTGAGTTTCGATGCAGTTGGTGTGCCAGGCTTCCAATTCATTCAAGAGCCGATGGATTACTTCACACGTACACATCACACCAATATTGACGTCTACGACAAAGTGCAAAAAGGCGACATGATGCAGGCCTCCATGATTATGGCGAGCTTCGTTGCCCATGCAGCGAATCGTGATGATCTGTTGCCACGCAAACCTTTGCCACCAGAACCAGCGAAACGCTAATCTGCTGCGGCCTACAGGTATAGTACGAAAACAAAACGGCGGGACTTCGGTTCCGCCGTTTTGTTTTCTGTCTCTGAGTTAGCCGAATGTGCCGTGAAAATTAATTGAACAGATACGAGGTCATGCTAATCGAGCCCATCGCCAAGTCTTCGCACAATACTTCAAGCTGATCATCGTCGCGCTTAGCGCCGAGTATGTATAACAAGGGTAAATAGTGCTCGGTAGTAGGAATCGAAAGGCGCGCATCCATTCCCATTTCCTCAAAATGTACAAGTGCTTTGAAGTCCCCTTGGATGATCTTGTTTTTGACTGCTTGATCAAAGCGTTCAGCCCAATCGTAAGCCCGGATTTGCGGATGTAATTGACGCAGATTGTGCACCACATTGCCACTGGCCATCAGCATGATGCCCTCATCGCGCAAAGCGGAAAGTTGCTGGCCCAATGCATAGTGATATGCCGCATCTTGATTCAAATTGAGGCTAAGCTGCACCACCGGAATAGTCGCTTGCGGATAGACCTTGACCAGCAACGACCATGCACCATGGTCTAAGCCCCAACTGTGATCGAGCACGACCGTTTCAGGTGCCAGCAATGCGGCGACGCGTTGCGCTAATTCCGGACTACCGGGCGCAGGATACTGCATCGCATACAAAGCCGGTGGGAAGCCGCCGAAATCATGGATGGTCTTAGGCTGCTCCATCGCCGTCACCGCCGTGGTGTTAGTCATCCAATGCGCTGAGATCATCAAGATCGCTTTCGGCGCAGGAAACCGTCGACCAAGCTCCGCCCAAGTTTGGGTGTAAGCATTGTCTTCCAATGCATTCATGGGGCTACCATGGCCTAAAAAGAGGGCGGGCATACGCTGCGACATAACTGACTCCTAATCCTGAGATTTTCAAAAATGAGTTACTCGTCTAATGCAAACTCCGCCGCCTTGCTCGCGTGTAGCCCCGTGGTGTCAAACAAAGGCACACTGGCGTCGGCTGCGCTGACTAGTAATGAGATTTCAGTACAGCCGAGGATGATGCCTTGCGCGCCTTGTTCGACGAGTTCTTGCATGATGCGACGGTATTCTTGGCGTGAGGCGTCTTCGATTTTACCGAGGCACAGCTCGTGATAAATGATGCGGTGGACGATGTCCATGTCTTCACTAATCGGGACCACGACCTCGAGCCCATGTTGAATCTGTAAACGCTGCTTGTAGAAATCTTGCTCCATCGTGAAGCGCGTGCCGAGTAGGCCAATTTTTTGTATGCCTTGGCGTTTGATTTCGTGTGCCGTTGGATCGGCAATATGAAATAGCGGCAGCGCTACCGCGTCTTCGATTGCCTTGGCCACCTTGTGCATGGTGTTGGTGCAGATGACGAGAAAGTCAGCGCCAGCGGCCTGCAATGAACGCGCTGCGGCCACCAAAATGTCGGCAGCGCCATCCCAATCGCCGGCTCTTTGTAAGGCTTCGATTTCGTGAAAGTCGACGCTGACCAAGACCACTTTGGCTGAATGAAAACCGCCGAGCTTTTGCTTCACCGTTTGATTGATGATGCGATAGTAAGGGATGGTGGATTCCCAACTCATGCCACCGATGAGACCGATTGTTTTCATGTTCGTCCTATTTACTTTTGTGCGGCAAACTGAGCTTGGTGGTTTTGGTTTTGTCTTCAGCAAAAATTTGCGTGACCGTGACTTTCCATTCCGTTTTATCGTCCCACTTCACTTCGCTGAGTTTTTCGGGAGCTAGTTTTCTGATCGTCTCAACTTGATTAAGCTTGGCATCAAATAGCATCACGTCCTTATTGCCGACGGTTTGGAAAATCACAAAACGCCCTTGTTCTGAAATGCTATAAAAGGTGCATTGGCAGACATAGCGTTTGCCATAGTAGAGAAAGTGATTGCGTCGATCACTGTGCCAACGACCTGGCACATTAACTTGCTGGGATTCTTGTAGAAAGTAGCCTTTGCCGATGTCGCGATTGGTTTGCGTTAGCATTTGTGCATTTGCAGTGGCGTGCCATAAGAGAAACAGGATCGCCGAACAGCAAATGATGAGTGTCAACGTAGAATCTAACGATGGTAAATGGCGACGAAAATTAGAGCTTTGGTAGCGCATAGTAAGATAGCGAGATTGTATTCTTCAATTATCTCAGATATCACTACGCGCTGTGAAATTGACTAGTTTTTGATAGCGACTAGCTAGCTCATGGTTTAGTCGCAGCTTGCCGCACTGGTACAGATTCGGCTAACACTTTCATAACAAGTTTTAAACCGTCCTCTAGTTGTTGTTGGTAGTCGTCGGCAGGCGTAACAACATATCGACTGCCGCGGCTGCTACCTCCGGAAAGGGACATCAAAAATCCGATCGCGGCCTCGGTATTGCTCTCGTTGAGTTTTGTCAAATTTTTCGCGATCGCTTGGTTCATATAGATAGGTAACATGAGTGGGCGAGGCCATAGGCCGCTACTGGTAGCCATGCTGATCTGACTTGGACTGGCTGAGTCGGGTGTGGTATCTAGAGTAAGACCTACTTTATGTGAAATGCCCGCGTCTGCAGCCGCCACGGCGCGCTCCAGAAAGCCCATTTCTTCTAGTGATGCGAAATTGATCTGTAGGCGTACCTTGAGCATAGCGCTACCTTTACCAAAGCGCTCAGCAAGATGCATTTCAGTGGCGCCCTGCATGATGCCGAATGTGTCAGCTGTACCTCTAGCGTTGACAACAATCGCACCATTCTTGGTGAAGAATCCTGCTTCGCGGTTTTTTATATTCTCGGTCGAAGATAAACGTTTCGCGAAATCGGCGTCGAGCTGCAGTTCTTCGGCGGGAATGATCTCATACCCACGGCTACGCAGTTCAGACTGAAATTGTTCAAGCAGTTTATCGGTTATCACTTGATATGTCTCTGGAGATGGAGCCTCTAGTTTGTATTCCACGGAAGCCCTTGCCTCGCGGCCACTGCCGATATTTTTCTTTGTTTGTGAAAGACTGGAATCTGTCACAAAGTGGATTTGAAAAGCACTAATTCCTATTCTTTCTATGAGCTCATTGCGAGGGTTAAATTGCGGATTGTTTTCACGTGCGCTTTGCACTAGAACACTGCGGAAGTCTGATTTCTCGTCAAGAACAATCGGTTTGTTGTTTGATTTTGTCAGTAAATCAAACACTCCGGCGTGCGTACTGATTGGAAAGCTCACAAGTAAGATGCTTACTAGTTTCCAGAAGCGGGCCATCCATGATCCTTGTAGTTGCCTAGTCATATGAAATCCTTTTGCTGATGGGAAAGTTGGTATCACTACATAGCTATACGCGGAAAAAACCACAAGGACGGCTCAGGCTGTTTGAACGACTAGAGTTGGGAGAAATTTCGGCTACACTTTGATGCTTGTTCGATGTGGAGCGAAAGTACTTTGGTTGGAGAAAACAATGCAAGCAAATTGGTCGAACCTTAACCCAGAAGAGTGGGCGCGCGTAAAGCAATTGTTTGATGAACTGCTGGGGCTCAGTCCAAATCAGGTCGATATGGCGATGAGTGAGAGCGGATTAAGTCAGCAGGCGCAAGCGGCATTGCGCCAGTTGTTGGCACATGCAGTGGACGAACAGGCCAGCGAAATCACGCGAGCAATTTATCGGGGTAAGTATGAGCAAGGTGAGACTGGTACCGATTTGCTCGGTGTTTGTTTGGGGCCATGGTTGCTAAAACAATGCGTGGGGCGGGGTGGCATGGGCGAGGTTTATCGTGCCGAACGTCATGACGGTCGTTATCAGGCGCAGGTTGCGGTCAAATTGGTCAGGGGGGAGTTACAGGCCCCGGAAGTGTTAAGGCGCTTTGCAGTCGAACAGCAAGCTTTGGCTGGACTCAACCATGAACACATCGCTCGGCTATATGATGCAGGTCAAACCGATCAAGGGCATCCTTATTTTGTTATGGAATACGTTGATGGGGAAACCATCGATTTAGCGTGTGCTGATTTGAAACTGAGTCAGCGTTTGGAATTATTTGAGCAGTTGTTGCAAGCGGTAAGCTATGCGCATGCTCGTTTGTTGATTCACCGTGACCTCAAGCCCAGTAATGTTTTGGTTACCCGCGATCTAAAAGTGAAGCTGCTTGATTTTGGGATTGCGAAGGCACTAGATCCTATGCAATCGAGCGATGTCGAGCAGACCATACGGGAGCAACGAGTGATGACACCTGCTTATTCGAGTCCTGAGCAGATTCGAGGCGAGGTGGTGACTACGGCGAGTGATGTGTATTCATTGGGGGTGATTCTATACACCTTGTTGACTGGGCAGCGCCCATATGGACGAGAGGCGACGACGGCAGCCGAGGCGGCGCAGGCCGTGTTACAGGAAGCCGTGCTCCCAGCAAGTGCAATTACATCGATCGCAAACAAAGGCGTTGCAGCAGAGTTATTGCGCGGCGATCTTGACAATATTCTGTTGAAAGCACTTCATAAAGATCCCGAAGAGCGTTACCGTAGCGTGGACGCCCTCGCTGCGGATATCCACGCTTTTCGAAGTGGGTACCCGATTAGCGCTCGCCCACCAACTGCTTGGTATGTGTTGCGTAAGTGGATAGCGCGTCATCGCTGGGCCTCCGCGTTTAGCGCTGCTGCCATACTTGTCATCGTTGCCGTCGCAGGACTGGCATTGTGGCAGGCACATAGGGCGGAACAAGCGCGTTTGTTAGCGCAAGCGAATTCTGAGCGTCTCAAGAGTGTTGCCCGAAGCGTTCTTTACAGAGTGGGAAATCAAATTGAGAATTTGCCAGGTGGTATCGAAATACGTGCCAAGATGACACAGGACTTGGTTGATGATCTTGAGAAGTTGGCTGCGGTCGATGCAGCCGATTACGCCCTGCAAGAGGATTTGGCGCAAGCTTGGGTGAGACTTGCCGAAATGCGGGCAGATAACCTTAATCGCTCGTTAGAGCAAAATGACTTGGCCCTAAAGAGTGCGCAACGGGCTATTTATTGGTTTGAACGTTTAGAGCATGTCGCTTATAAAGCTCCTAGCTTCGCAGTCAGCTGGGGAGAAGCTTGGCGCGCAGTTAGCAATGTTGCGCGAGCAAAGAATGATCTAAAGGGCGCATTGGCTGCGCAAGAAAAGCGTTTGGCAATCTTGCAAGAAGCCGATCGACGTTTTCCCAACGAGGAACATGTTTTACATGGATTGGCATCCACGTATCTCAATCAAGGACAATTGCTGCGCTTGAATCCAGGGCAAAGTCAACAAGCTCTAGATCAAATTAGAGCGGCCGAGCGTAAATTCACAGAGTTAGTGCATTTAAAACCAGAGGATTCAGCCGAGCACCATCAACTTGGCGTTGCCTATGGTGCTGAGGCCTTTCAGGCGTTTGATTTAGGAAGATTCGAACAAGCCGCACAGGCCAGCAAACTTGCGGTACAGAGTTTGCGCAAAGCGGCCGAGTTGAAACCGCAAAATGTGGCGCACCGCTCGGCTTTGGCGAACGAAGAAAACTCAGCTTGTGTTGTTGCTCTGCTGTTGCAGGATACAAGCTCATTCGATTACTGCGAGGCTGCTTGGAACTCATATTCTCTATTAATCGAATGGGAACCGCAAAATGCGGCATGGAAATTGAGACGTGCGCTCGGCACGGCGTACAACGGCTCTGCTTTGGTCGCTGTGGGCAAGGTAGGACTTGCCAAACAGAGATGGGAAATGGCCATTCATGAATTGGAGAATAGCAAATTAGGTGTTCGGGAGCAGAAGCGGTTGGCGTGGATACAATTAGAGTTAGCGGCAGTCGCCGAGAAGACGATAGCTGAACGCTATCTGCGTTCGAGTGAGAAGGCATTGCTGGATTCAGCTTCTACTGACAGTGATCAAGCGAGCTGGCTTTTGCGCGCACGTTGGTACGCTATTGCCTCTGATTTGGCGCGAGACAAGGCTGAGAAACTGAAATTGCGCGAACATGCGAAAGAAGCCTATCAGCACGCAGATCAACTCCAATCACTAGCACCTTGGCATAAGCAACGCTGGAGCGCACTGAGCACGACATTATGAATTAGGTTTGTCCGCGAGGCGCGCTCTCATCCAAGCACGTGCGATCGTCCAATCGCGTTTTACAGTCGCCAGTGAGACTGTCATTGCTTCAGCGATTTCCTCGAGCTCTAGGCCGCCAAAATAGCGTAGTTCTAACATGCGTGCAGCCCGTGGATCTTGTTTCTCAAACTCTAGCAAAGCTTGGTGCACATCAAGTACATCAATCTGATCAACTACTTCCGCTGCCAAATATTCGGCAGCGGAGAGGCTGACAATTTCCGCGTCACGTTTGTCAGCACGCTTGGCAATTGCATGATCGATCAAGATGCGCCGCATCATCGTCGCTGCCATAGCAAGAAAGTGACTTCGATTTTTCCAAGGGGTCGAATGCTGAGCTGCGAGGCGAAAGTAAGCTTCGTGGGTCAATGCTGTGGCGCTAAGGGTGTGATGGCTGTGTTCATGCCAAAGACGACTACGTGCTAATTGCCGTAGTTCGTTATATAGGCGAGTGAATAATTCCGCGGTGCTCTCTTCAACCGAGAATCCTGCCTGTTGCAACCAGATTGTCACATCCTCGGTTGAGGGTTGCGTGCTTTGCATGCTAGGCCTATTGTTTGGGGACGCGAACTCTATGTATAGAATTGATCAACGACAAGACCCCGGTTCGCAGCGATCATGTCGACAGCTATTCTAAACGTAAATGTAGCCCACGCAAAATTAGAGCACCACGGTTTCGATGCTCGAAGCCTTAAATCGCCATGTCCCTGAGCATTTTCGATGATTCTCGATTAGCAACCAAAACACTGCCGTCGCGCATCTGCAATTGTAATTGCGACTGCTCATCGGTTTTCATCGATTCGACATAGTCAAGATTAACGATCACCGAGCGATGGATGCGCACGAAGCGAAGTGGGTCCAGACGTTCGGCCAATTCGGAAATCCCGAGACGCACCAAAAAGGTTTTGCCATCGACATACAGCGCCGTATATTTTGCATCCGATTTGAGGTAGGCAATATGGTTGATATTGACCGGAAAAATGTGGCCGCGGTCGCGCACCAAGATGCGGTCGAGTTGCTGGGGAAGACGTTGTGCAACCTGTTCTAAAGTTTGGCTTAGATTGGATAAATCGTTTTTCTCCTCTTCTTCAATAAGGCGATCGACCGCCGCATCGAAGCGTGCGCGAGAAAAAGGTTTGAGCAGATAGTCGACGGCGTTGAGTTCAAATGCAGCGACTGCATAGTTATCGTAGGCCGTGGTAAAGATGATGTTGGGTTGATAGTCGAGGCGCTTAATCACTTCCAGCCCTGTCATCTCAGGCATTTGTATGTCCATGAAGACGACTTCAGGGCGCAGTTGATTGATGCGTTCAAGCGCGATTTTTCCGTTGTCGGCCTCACCGATCAGTTGCAATTCGCTGCGTGCTATCACCGCATCACGTAGCGATTCTCTAGCGAGTGGTTCATCTTCAGCGATAAAGACAGTTTTGGTAGACATGGTGGATGCTCCGCCAAATTATTGATAAGGAATGTCGAGGTAGACGGCAAAGCCGGCACCAGGGGCGGTGTCGATTTTGAAGCGGGCGCGTTCACCATATTCTAGCTTCAGGCGGCGCTCAATGGTACGCAAGCCCATTCCTTCCTCGCTACTTGGTTTCGCTTCGTTGGCGCTGACATCCCAGCCTGGGCCATCATCGCTGACACAGATATGCAGGCAATTTTCGGTATGCCGCATTTCGGTGGAAATCTTCAGTAAGCCTGGTTGGCTACGCGGATTGAAAGCATGCTTGATGCTGTTTTCAACCAAGGGTTGCACGCTCAAAGCGGGGATGCTAATCGCGGTGGTGGTCGGATCAATTTGCCACTCAACTTGCAAGCGCTGGCCTAAACGTAGCGATTCGAGGCTCAAGTAGTCGCGCACAAAATCGAGTTCTTCGTCGAGTGTGACGCGATCTTGTCCGCTCTTTTCTGTGCGCAAAATATAGCGCAGCATGTCGGAAAAACGAAACAGGGCGGCTTCGGCAGCGACCGCATCTTTGCGCACTAAGGTAATAATCGAATTCAGTGTGTTGAACAAAAAGTGCGGATTGAGTTTATTACGCAGCGCATTGAGTTCGGCACTGACCAAGAGTTTTTGTGCTTGCGTGAAGGCCAAGTCTTGCAAGCGTCGCGCCTCGCTGCTGCGGATGCCGTGGAAGATCGAAGCGATGACACCATACATCATCATGTTATAGAGGAAGGGCCAGATATACCAAGCAATGGAGCGCTTAGGAACCGTGCCCAGTAACATGAAATACATCGCCATACCAAAAAAATGCCAAATGACTGCGAAAGCGAAAGCGCAGAAGAAATGGATGGCGACGAGCTGAGCGGTTTCGATGCGCTTCTGATTCAGTTTGTCACTGAGCGGCCAAATGAGAGCGAGAACCAAGCCGGTCGGCAGGGTGGTGAGCACAGTGCGCGTGGCCATCGCCCAATTGAAATTGCCTTGATTGAATTCGTCGAACTGAACAATGAAGCCGATTACAATCGAATAAACGACCCATGCGAGCGAGTAGATCGTCCACATCAGTCTGGTATTGAGTCCGTTGTTCGGCATAGCAAAAAGGCTCCACTTCAAGATGATTTGCTGATGATTGTGAAACAAAACCAGATTAAACGAAAGTCCAAGGGAACGAAGTGAGGCTTTCAGTCGCCGAAATGAGGGATATTTGGACTTTGCTAAGGCCTGTTATCGGAGTTGTAATGCCATTGGCACAAAGGCCAAGCCGTGCATTTCTTGTCGTTCCGATGTTGGCTCGAAACCAAAATGTTGATACATCGCGACCGCGTTGATGGAAGAATTGACAGTGATGGTTCTTAAGTTTTGATTTGTATTCTTATGTTTGGCAAAGTCCAGCAAGAATTGCCAGAGTTGACGGCCGAAGCCACGACCGTGAAATTCGGGTGCGACGAATAAATGGTAGAGGTGGCTGTTGTCACGTAAAGCCACCACACCAGCGATTTGGTTCTGATATTCAGCGATGAAGTAATCGAACTGGGCCGATTGCAAAAAGCCTTGCACGCCTTTGGTATTCACGCTTTCAAGAAAGACCTCTGCACCTTGACCATCAGAACGCAGCGTGAAGAAGGGAGCGAGTTGTAGGATCAGAGCACTGATCTGTGCCGCGTCATCGAGTACCGCGCGTCGAATTTGTAAGAGTTGGTGGTCCGTCATGATCTACACCAAACTTGGAATTTGTGCCGAACGCGATAGCGCGTCCAAGCATTCGATGGCTTCGTCGGCGCGATGAAGTGGCACAAAAATATGATCGTGGTAGGCGGCGGCGACCACATTGCAGCTAATGCCACGCGCGCTCAAGGCGGTCGAAAAGGCTGCGGTTAAGCCAGCTGCTTTAAGATCTGAATGTACGGTTAAACTAATCCACGCACAGCGAAACAAAATCGGTAAGCGTGCTTGGTGAGCGGCTTCCTCCGGTAAGATCAAACTGATGCCCTCGCGCTCACGAAAGTAAGCTAAATAGGGCAAGGTGCAGACATCACTGCCATGAGGCAAACTGACATACGCATAGACCCCTGGCTCCCTCACCGCATTGAGCGAACTTAGGATTTCTTGAAGATCTGAAATGGCTGTTGTCATGGTCGCGCGTTTCCACTCAATCAGTTTCCAATTTCTGAAACGGAAACATTTGCTGCTTCACAAAGCCATCGGGCATATAGTCGCCTTGCACGCCATACTTTTCAGGGAAACCTGCTTGGCCACGCACCGCTGTACCGAATAAATAGTCGAGGAAGGCAAAGTGGGCAGCATAGTTCTTATCGATGGCGGCATCGTCGGAGGAGTGATGCCAGTGATGGAAATCCGGGGTGACGATGAGGTATTTCAAGGGGCCCCAGTTCAAATGTACATTGGCGTGATTGAACACGGCTTGGAAGCCAACCACAATAATGTAGACGTCCATCACTTGTTTGCTAAAGCCCATCACAAACAAAGCACCCAGAACCAAAACGCGGGTCGCCACTAATTCCATTAAGTGTTGGCGTGAGCCTGCCAGCCAATCCATCACTTTGGTCGAGTGATGCACCGCATGGAAACGCCATAAGAAGGGAACCTCGTGATAAGCACGATGCGCCCAGTATTGAGTCAGGTCAGCGACCAGAATACACAGTAACAACTGAGGAATAAACCAAATATTTTGTACCGTGTTTTGAATCGTATCGCTGGCTAACCAGCCGAATAGACGGTGAATCAAGAAGTTCACGGTCAGCAAAATCAAGCCAACGATAAAGTGATTGACGGCGAAGTGGATCAAGTCGGTTTGCCATTCAAAGCGGAACAGAGTTTGTCCCTTGTAGAGTGGGAACATTTTCTCGATGGCGACGAAGATCAAGGTGGAACCAAGTAAGTCGAGGATAAACCAATCTAAACCAATATACGGGGTGTGATCGGGGAAGTCATTGACAGGCACATGCGAGCCACCGGCAAACCAACATGCAGCGATCAAGAATGCGGCGACACCATGGATGCCACGATGACGTCCTAAGATCAGATTCACTAAACTTAAGGTGCCTGAGATCACCATTGCAGTGAAGAGAATATGGCGTATGGTGTCGACCGAATATACCTTACGCAATTCTGGCGTGGTCAAATATTGCGGGTAGTGGAAGGCCAGTACACCAAGTGCACATAAGATTGCTAATGAAAGCGAAACGACGGCACTGAACATCGCGAACGAAGACAGCGATCCGGTTTGCTTAAGTAACTGAGCAGTATCAGAGACTGCAGCTTGTGCAGCGTTGGGTGTAATGACTTTTGCGATGCGTAATGATTTGCGGAATTTCTGTTTGGTCTTGCTCATGCTTCCCTCCATGGACGGACTAGTATAAAGCATTGCCTAAAAAACACGCTCACTTTTTGACGAACGGTCAAGCGGCAGATCGAGACTTCACTAAGACAGCAGGGCCTGCTAAAACAACAAAAATCGAGTAGCATGTCGCTTCTTAACTAATTAACGCAGAGGAAAGATATGGTCTTCATGCAAGAAGAAAAAGAATCGAATAAAGACGTGGCGAGCCCGTTTCTTGAGGAAAAGGCGTTTAAGTCGCGCACCGTCTTAGTGTTTGGCACGATTCATGACAAACTCGCGGCCGAGGTGAGCAAGCGTTTGATCGCCTTGTCGGCAGAGTCGAATGACCCGATCACTTTGTTGGTGTCATCACCTGGCGGTCATGTGGAATCGGGCGATGTGATTCATGACATGATTCGTTTCATCAATGCCCCAGTGCGCGTGGTTGGTACAGGCTGGGTTGGTAGCGCCGCAGTCAACGTTTTCTTGGCCGTACCGAAAGAACGTCGCGTGTGTTTGCCAAACACGCGTTTCTTGATTCATCAACCGAGCGGTGGTGCTGGTGGTCAAGCGACGGATATCGCGATTCAAGCACGTGAAATCGTCAAAATTCGTGAGCGTATCGCGGCACTGATCGCCAAAGAGGCGGGTCAGCCTTTGGAAAAAGTCAAAGCCGATATCGAACGTGATTACTGGATGACGGCGACTGAAGCGCAAGAGTATGGTTTGGTGTCGCGCATCATCGTGCAACAGAATGAATTGGATGCCTAAGATCTTGTTCTGATGTAAGGTGACCGATCGACTAACAAAGAGAGCTGCGGCTCTCTTTTGTTTTTTGGGCTCTTGTTTGAGGAAGGGCGATTGAGTATCGCTCGGTGATGGCTCGGTGCTGCAAGCTTGAGTCGCTCGACAGTGAGGCAGATGTGCGAATTCGCTCACAGGGCGTGCTGAAGCGCACTTTGAGCCTCGTCCTTGTCGCTCGCTTATTTTCCTAAGTCCTTGTTTTGACTTGTTTTTTGTGGCATGCGAATAGCTGGCACAGGCTTTGCAATAGTGTTGATCGTGTGCAGTGTGATTCGAATTGACAGTGCACCTTGAAAGCTAAATTCAAACAACAAGAGAAACAGAAGGAGTCCATCATGTCCCAAATTCGTACTTTCCTCGCTGGTTGCACCACTATGGCTGCAGCGCTTGCCGCCGTCGTCACTTTGACTGGCGCTAAAGATGGTCCAAGCCATGCGCAATTTGATGAGATCACGGTCGGTCGCATCAATATCGTGGAGCCGAATGGCACCAAGCGCTTGATTATTTCTAATCGCGCCCAGTTTCCTGGTGCGTTCGAACAAGGCAAAGAAATTGAACGCCCTGATCGTCGTAGTTTTGCCGGCATGTTGTTTATCGATGAAGAAGGCAATGAGAACGGTGGCTTCATTCAAAAAGGTAGCCGTGGTCCCGATGGAAAAATTAATGCCGGTCTGTCCTTGACCTTCGATCGTTATCGCCAAGATCAGGCTCTGCAATTGAAGCACATGAATAACGAGAAAAATAGTATGGCAGGCATCACGATCAATGATGTCCCATTCTATGAAAATTCATCAATTGAGGCCTATGGTGAATATTGGAAAAAAGCGAATGCAATCGCTGATGTGAAAGAGCGTGAGGCGTATTGGAATGGTTTGATTGAACAAGGCAAACTGATGCAGAAACGTGCGTACTTGGGCACCAATGGTAGCCGCGATTCCTCTTTGGTCTTGAGCGATGCGAAAGGTCGCCCACGTTTGCGGATGGCCGTCAGTGCCGCTGGTCAAGCGATCATTGAAATGTTGGATGAGGAAGGTAAGGTCGTCAAAGCGATTAGTGCGGACAAATAGCCTTGTTGGTATATAAACCTTGAGGTCGATGGTGTGGAGATTTGTACAACTGTGATTGAGCACTGCGACGCAATGCCCTGACGAGGTGTGGGCTAGGAACACCCCGGTTGGTGGGGGAGCCGGAGAATTTAAACGGTTTTCCCCATCTTTTTTGGCCTTTCAACAGCCGACCTTCTGTTTATGCTTGTAAGCCATGTGAGTTTCTCGGCGGATCGAGAAACGTCCAGTATCCAGCCTCATCATATTTCAGGAAATTCATGTCGCTTAGTATTTCAAGCTCAGGTCTGCAGCCCGCTCTACAGGCGTATCAGCACAGCCTAATGCGAGGAGAAGATGCCAAGCCGGTCGATGCGCGGGCATTACTGAAGGCCGAACAAGAAGCGCAAGGACTTCCGAGCAAGGTCGAAACCCCTGAAGCACCAATGACGCGCGAACAACGCTTAGAACTTGAACGCAGTTGGGGCCTAATCAGTGCGTTTTTGGGGACGCAAGTCGATGTCTATGTTTAGTGAACGGAGTCGTTTCAGGCATCGAGCTTGAAGCTCAGTGTGAGTGACTGACCGATCTCCACCTTTTGCCACAGTACACTCAAACGCAGTAATTCTTGTCGGACTTGTTCGATATCCTCCGCAGCAAGTAAGAGCGGAGGGCAAACGCGCGCAGCACAAGTGACTTGATATAGATCGAGCATATCTTGCGCGGGAGTTTGCCAGCCGCTCCAGCCATCGGCTTGAAACACTTCAACCAAGCGTTCCACACCATCACTTTCCGCTTCACCTTGCATCTGAAAACTAACCTCTTCACCAGCATGAATACGGCCGATGAAACCGCGTTTTTGCAAGATATGCTCGACGCCATAGTGCACCATATCGTGCGGAATGATGCCTTGCTTGGGGCAATCGATCCGACTGCTGAGCTGACCCTGCTTCCAAATCGCGAGCTGATCGTACTTGCCTTCTTTCTTTGTAAAAATTAGTTCCATCTCTGCACTCATCAATGGCATTCGTGATTGATGTAGTTACTATACGCCAACGATAGAATGTGCTTGCGCCAAAGTCACGAAGTGCAAAAAATAGACCACGAATTGAGGCGCCGAGATGTACTTTTACTTAAGGCTCGAAGGGTTTATTTTTCTACGTAGGTGCCAGCTTTGAGTTCAGGCCAATTTTGATTGGCATCACGAATATAGCCAGGAATGTCTTCGCGCCAGCGCTTGAGTACCACTTTGCTAAGGTTTAAATACAGTTTGCCTTCATGCACTTGGAATGCGTGTGGATCAATTTCAGGTGTGTAACCCTGGGCGACGCCGTAAGCGCAATAGCCGCCGTATTGTGGAGCGTAACTTTCTGGTGATTGTTTAAACGCCTCGCGATGGGCTTCGCTAGCGAAATGCCAAGTCGCACCTTGCCATTCATAGCGAATATTCTTTTTGCCTTTGACCGCCTTATGTTCGGTAAAGTAAGCCACCGGATCATAGCCGCGAATGGCGCCGTCCTTGGTCGAGAATACAGGATCGATGGCAAATGCTTGTCCTGCGAGGAAGAGGGCGACAGAGGCAAACAAGGCCTTAATAAAATGTAGGGAAGACATACATGCTCCAAAGTGGTTGGTAGAGCACATTGGTCGTTTTCACTGCGTGATCCTTACATCAGGCGCCTGCATTTTCTAGTGCATCGATATCGGCTAAGAGATCAATTGCCTGATAGCTCAGGACTTCGATGCTGCGATCAGCAAAGACCGAGCGGCGGTCACGCCGACGACACCATTTCTGCATGTTTTGATCGCGTTGTTTAACCAGTTGCAGAATGTCGTCGCGATAAAAATGCATCAGCGCCGTCAAGAATTGATCGACCGGCGCTTGGCGACGCGGGCCGTGTATTTTGAATTGCGGTAGCGCTGTTTGGTAATCCTGATAGCTCAGCCACGGACCTTTGGTGACCCAACGGTTGACCAGAAAAAGCCCGGTCGGAAAACCTAAATTGTTCATGGAGATAGCCACCAAATGCGCGGGCGCTTCTTCATAACGTTGTTGTGGGCGACGTAGCCCCATCTCTTGCGCGTGGACGAAACAATGGAAGTGACCATGTTCGAGGAAAGTGCGTTCCTCACTCGTATGGGCGTGGTAGTAATACTGCGTGTGATGTCGCTGATCGCGCACATCGTTGGGTGGATAATGTTCCCACTCGACAAACTCAGCACCATTCAAAGTAGCGGCAACGGCGTGGCTAGCTTGCGCATGCAAAGTCTGCATCGCTTGCACCAGCGTCGTGGCGGCGCGCTGTCGTTCTTTCAGGCTGATGGACGATAAGGACGAGAATGATGTCATGGGGCACACGGGTCAGCGGCAAAAAAAATTGGGATATTGCATTGACAAGGATGACGCCTGATATCCGCCTTGAATATCAGGTGAAAGGCCGACGATCAAGCTTCGCTTCAACATCGGCCCGTACATCTTACTTCTTAGCAGCGCAGCAGCCTTTCTTCGCAGCACAGCATGCTTTTTTCTTAGCGGGTGCTTTCTTAGCTGCGCAGCAAGCCTTCTTCGCAGCACAGCAGCCTTTCTTAGCCGCGCAGCATCCTTTTTTCGCTGCACAGCATCCCTTCTTCGCGCCGCAACACCCTTTTTTGGCCGCACAGGCTTTTGCTGCAGTCGCAGGTTTCGCCGCGCGTTGAGCCATCGCAGGTGCCGCTGCGATAGCGCCAGTGGCAACCGCAGAAGCGGCGATGATGGCTTTCAGAGTGGTGCTTAAAGATTTAGAACTCATGAATGTCTCCAATGTGAGTCAAAGGCTGTGGCCAGGCCGAAAGTGTCTTTGTCCATGATCACACCGAAGCAAGCGCGTGATTGTGGGGGATCAAAGACGCCACATAGCCTTAGTCGAGGCACTGATGCAGACCTTACACGGTCTAAAAAACTTTTTGCGTTGCGATGCCTTAGCTAGACCTTCGTAATTTGCCGGCTTTGAATTGCGCGTAAGCAAGGTTAGGAACCCAGCATAACCAAGCAATTGCAGGATAAGCAAGTTCGAAAGGAATGCCGGCGACCATGCTCAGTGGTAGATAGATTCGCAAAGTGATAGCGGCACAGGTGAGTGCGTAGTTCCGTATCATCCATTGTTGATGTTGTTGGATTTGCCCTGCACGTATCGCCGTGTAAGCTTGCCATCCCGTGTAGAACCAAAGTAAGGCGAGTAAACCAAAACCAAGCTTCGAGACGATGCCACCATACGCATTGATCGCCATCATCAATCCAGCAATACCGCCAGGAATCACACCGAGTAAGAAGTAAACGCGGCCAGTGTAACGATGCAGTAGCGGCCGACGCGTGCGTAAAGAGGTGGAGAATTGCAAGACACCGCATAGCAGTGCAATCGATGACGCAAAGATGTGTACATAAACGGTCGTCGCATGTGCTTCAAAATTCACACGCATATCGGGATGAACAATACTACCGAGAGGTAAGAAACCATAGACCACAATGGAATAGCCGGCGATACCGATAGCAAGGAAAGCGAGAAAGGCATAAGCGTAGCGTTGCACGGGAAAGGACCTCACAAATGGAAGTGCGATGAGAAAGCATGGCGATGTACTCGCTAGGTTCAGTGAGAAGCAAAAGCCGATGGCTGATCAAGGCAAGAAAATTCTCGCAAAACCAAAGCCAAGTTTGCTTTTAAAATAGCATAAAATATCAGACTTCAATTTATCAATGTGATGGGAACCTTGAATTTTGGTCTGTGGTGATAGATTGCGCACAGATATCAAATTCCGTGGACCCATATTCTCACGAACACACACGAAACCATGTCTTTTCCTAGCGCACAAACGACGTCCCATAATGCTTCGCCCCTAGCGATGATCACTTGTTCGGCTTGCCAGACGAGTTACTCCGGCAATTTTTGCCACCACTGTGGTCGCGCCGCGCATGTGGAACGCATCGATGGCCATTTCATTCTCCATGAATTGCTACACATTCTGCATTTGGAGAAGGGATTTTTTTATACGGTGTGGCAGATAATACGGCGACCAGGTGCCACGATCAGAGGATTTCTTGAAGGCGATCGTCATCGTCTCGTCAAGCCTCTCATTTTCTTGATTCTGTGTTCTTTGATTTACACGCTGGTCGGGTACGTGTGGCCTATACCAACGCCACCTCATCTCGCATCAGGGGTTAGTGGCGAACTGAGTGTTCGACATTGGGTACACACTCACTATGGGTATGCCAATTTTCTTGTCGCAATTGTGATCGCGCTCTGTAGTCGTTTGGTGTTCTTCAGAGCGAAGTTCAATGTATTTGAGACTTGGATACTGATCGCCTATTGTATGGCGACGGCGATGTTGATGTTAATGCCCTTTTTGCCCATGCAAGCCTACTTTCCTCAGCTGAAGTATTTAAGAATGGCATTGTTCTACCTGCCTTTTGTGTGGATGTTTTATGCGATGGGTGATTTTTACGGTCGTCCAATGTGGCGCAATTTTTTTCTTTCTGCAATCGCCTACGTCTTGGGCATGGTGATCTTTGATCGACTTATCTACGCTCTGGGTTGGCTCATTGATACTCTGCACTAAAAGCAGGAGCACATGAGCTTGGCAGGTGTCACGCGGTGTTGATTGATGACACCGATCGCATTCAATTCTTAATTGGGCGAGACACCCGATTCTTCTATGTTGTTGTTTCGGATTTTGTAGGTGTGATCTCTTCCTGCAGCTTCTCTAACTCATCGAGAATACGCAAAAACTTCTGACCAAATTCAGTCACTTCATACTCCACCCGTGGCGGCACTTCGGGAAACACATTCTTCTGCAGAATGCCGAACTCAAGATTTCTTCTGAGGCATTCATTCAAGACCTTGGTCGTCAAACCTTCCACGCTTTTCACCATTTCGCCCGGTCGATTTTTTCCATGTTGTAGCAACTGATACACGGTTAACGACCATTTGCAACCATAGATCGCTTCGACCATACGGGCACTGCGTTCCGGTGCGGATTTGCGCGAAAAAATTTTCTTGTTTGAATTCATAAAGATGTACCGAAAAGTACCTATACCACCAAAAAGTGCTTACTTCGCAAAGCCTTGTTGGCCCTCCATACTGCACGCCTTAGTGTAACCCGAATGGAGAAAAAACATGAAAAACACCCAGACTTATCTCAATAAAAATGCCCTCATCATTGGTGGTTCCAGTGGCATGGGCTTCGCGACTGCCGAGCAGTTAGTACAAATGGGAGCCAATGTTATGATCGTTGGCAAACAAGTCGAAAAATTGCAGCAAGCGCAAAAGCAATTAAAAAACTTGGCACGAGGTGGCCGCGTTGACATCCTTGCGCTTGATCTCTATGCAGAAGCGGAAGTCACCGCGGCGATCGAAAAAATCGCGGCATTGCCATACAACTTCGATTATCTGGTGAATGCCGCAGGCACCTTCAAACCACTGGCTTTCTTATCTCATCAATTGAGCGACTATCGCGCCTATGCGGACCTCAACCAAGCGCCTTTCTTCCTGACCCAAGCCGTCGCACGCAAGATGGCGGCGCAGGGCAGTGGTGCGATCGTGAACATCGGTTCCATGTGGGCCAAACAGGCCATCAAAGCGACACCATCATCGGCGTATTCAATGGCCAAAGCGGGATTGCATTCTTTAACTCAGCACCTCGCGATGGAGCTCGCTGAACACGGTATCCGCGTCAATGCGGTTTCTCCCGCCGTCGTCAAGACACCGATTTATGAAGGCTTCATTCCCAAAGACCAAGTGGATAGTGCCTTAGACGGCTTCAATCAATTTCATCCAATTGGTCGCGTTGGGCAAGCAGAAGAAGTGGCGAATGTGGTGTGCTTCTTGTTGAGTGATGAAGCGCGTTGGGTGACTGGGGCAGTGTGGGATGTTGATGGTGGGGTGATGGCGGGGAGAAATTGATATAGCGTGCTGTGGAGGGACAGTCAATGTGTCCCTCCATAGTCTGGCATAGACAAAAGTCTTTAGACTGACAGTGACACAAATAGATTACTGAGAAATACCGCAATCACGGTATTCGATCGTATTCCAAACAACCTTATTGCCAGGAGGCGTGCCAGGCTGTCCACCGGTGGTCACCGTGCCATCGCATTCGGTATATTTCCAGCCCCAGACGTTAATCCGACCATTGCCTGTTTGGGCAGAACCAGCTTCTGTGTAGAGCGTTTTCACTAAAGTTGCTTTTGCAAGGTTACGTGTTGCGTCTTTCGTGTTTGTACCTGGCAAACCAGCCAAAGCGCTCGATGCAAGGATCAAGCTCGTGATCGCGACCACGCCCATTTTTTTATTGAATTTCATTTTAATCTCCCAAAGTTTAATTAGCGCTAATTTCGCCAGCGTCTCAGATGCTCTGGTCTGTTAGCGGAATTATTTTAAGAGCCCAGTGGGAAAAACCTTTAATCAGAAAAATTTGGAAGGGGCGAATAAAAAGTAATTTTCAGGCTGCCTGCCACGATTCAGAATTGATTCATGTGCGAAGCTTTTTGTTTGTTCTCTCACAATTTATTTCGCTCGCAAAAGAATTTTTTGAATCGATCACATAATTTGTTCGCCTGTGATTGCCCAAGTCCTGTATGTCATTTGGGATCTGTGCATGATGGATTCGTGGGGCGGGTTCAACGATCGCACGAGAATTGCGAGCGATACGATTCAAAGTGCGCGACCAGTTCGATAAATGAGATATTCAGCGCAATCGCGGAGACTACAATTGGGCTGCCACACATTTTAGCGTTGATGCGCACGATACCTTGCTTCCACGGCTTGCATTTGCGGATATACGACTCAGGATCACGCAGCTCCACAGCAAGCATTTTCTGATGATTGATTTCGAAAGCCCTGATATCAGTTACATCGTGCCATGCAACAAAACCAGCGCGAATCCCACTGGAATTATCGACAAATCCATCATCAAGAAATATTAAACCAGGTTTCGCATCAAACAGCTTCAAGCCGCCAAATACAGCGCATGCGCCGAAGAAAACGATACCAACCAAACCTATCGTATGGACCCAGTCGGGATTATTGAATCGATGTTGCGAGCGTATCGTTTGTCCATCCATTTGCCATAGCCAATGAGCAGCGAGTACAAACAGAACCGCTCCTAACACCAGGATTACGATTTTCTTTTTTGAGAGTGCGACGGTGATTTGATCAGAGCTAGACATGCGTGTTCCTAAGGTAAAGACAGGAGATCATAGAACACAGCTGTATATTATGGAAGAACTAAACTTGTGGTTCCTGAGAGGGATTGATGAGAGATGCGATCATGGCGTTGATCGTTCAGCAATCGGCTCGTGTTTGCAAACACGGGTGCGCGGCGCAAGGGGAGTTCAATGTCTTTCGTAATGAAATCCATGAAAGTTATTCGATCTCAACGTGTGCCGGCCGGGAGTGGCCCGGCGGCCACTTCCTTTCTTTGCTTCGCCAAAGAAAGTAAGCAAAGAAA